>JAHAAK010000013.1 GCA_018376905.1 Collinsella sp.
AGGGCCTGGACCTTCTCGTCGTGCCCTCCGCCGAGCTCTCCCGCGGCCGCGGCGGCCCGCGCTGCATGAGCATGCCCTTCTGGCGCGAGGACCTCTAAGTCTTTCCGTTTCCGGTGCGGTCCCCCTACAACCGCACCGGCTTCGCCCGTTAAACGGGCACCACTAATACTTACGTAATTCATTTCTTCGAAAGGAATCAAACCATGGGTGTTAACCTCTCCGGCCGTAGCTTCCTCAAGCTTCTCGACCTCACCACCGAGGAGATCGAGTACCTGCTCAAGCTCTCCAAGAACTTCAAGGATATGAAGCGCGCTGGCGTTCCGCACCGCTATCTCGAGGGCAAGAACATCGTTCTGCTCTTCCAGAAGACCTCTACTCGTACCCGCTGCGCCTTCGAGGTCGGCGGCATGGATCTGGGCATGGGCGTCACCTACCTCGATCCGGGTTCGTCGCAGATGGGCAAGAAGGAGTCCATCGAGGACACCGCCCGCGTTCTCGGCCGCATGTATGACGGCATCGAGTTCCGTGGCTTTGCCCAGGATGACGTCGAGGAGCTCGCTGCTAAGTCCGGCGTGCCCGTGTGGAACGGCCTGACCACTGAGTGGCATCCCACCCAGATGCTCGCCGACATCCTGACCGTCCAGGAGAACTTCAACTACGACATCAAGGGCAAGACCCTCGTCTTCATGGGCGACTGCAAGAACAACGTTGCTCGCTCCCTCATGGTCGTCTGCTCCAAGCTCGGCATGAACTTCGTGGCCTGCGGCCCCGAGGAGTGCATGCCCGCCGACGACGTCATCGAGGCCTGCAAGCCCATCGCCGAGGCCAACGGCTGCACCATCAAGCTGACCACCGACGTCAAGGACGGCGTCACCGGTGCCGACGTTATCTACACCGACGTGTGGGTCTCCATGGGCGAGCCCGACGAGGTCTGGGCCGAGCGCATCGCTCAGCTTACCCCGTATCGTGTTACCTCCGAGGTCATGGCTATGGCCAACCCGGGTGCCATCTTCCTGCACTGCCTGCCCAGCTTCCACGACACCAACACCACGATTGGCGCCGAGAAGTGCGAGCAGTTCGGCATCACCGAGCAGGAGGTCACCGACGAGGTCTTCGAGGGCCCCGCTTCCAAGGTCTTCGACGAGGCCGAGAACCGCATGCACACCATCAAGGCTGTCATGTACGCTACGCTCAAGTAAGAGCATCTAGCATCTCGCTCGGGGTGTATTGCTGCTCACCCCGAGCGGTTTTGTCTGGTAAATATCTTGCGTCGGGCGGTGGGCACGGCACGGAAAATCCGCTTCGCGCGAGAAAGTTAAATGATTTATGAAGGGGGGATGAGAACCATGACTGAGACCGCTAAGAAAAAGCGCGGTATGCCTTCATCGTTCACCATTCTTCTAGCTCTGCTGGCAATTGTTGCAGTGATTACCGTTATCGTCTCCGGCACGTCCGGCGGCGCGGTTACCGCAGCCCGCCTGAGCGATTTCTGCACCGCCCCGATTAAGGGCTTCGCTGACGCTCTGCCCGTCTGCCTCTTCGTTATGATCCTGGGCGGCTTCCTCGGCATGATGACCGAGACCGGCGCTCTGGACAACGGCATCGCCGTCCTGGTGCAGAAGCTTAAGGGCAACGAGATCATGCTCATTCCCGTGCTGATGCTCATCTTCTCCCTCGGTGGTACCACTTATGGTATGTGCGAGGAGACCGTTCCCTTCTACGCCCTGCTCGCCGCTACCATGATGGCCGCTGGCTTCGACCCCATGGTCGGCGCCGCTACCGTCCTGCTCGGCGCTGGCTGCGGCTGCCTGGGCTCCACGGTTAACCCGTTCGCCGTCGGCGCTGCCGTCGACGCTCTGACCGGCGTTGGCATTGAGGTCAACCAGTCCATCATCATCGGCCTCGGTGCCGTCCTGTGGATTGTCACTACCGCTATGTCCATCGTCTTCGTGATGAACTATGCCAAGAAGGTCAAGGCTGACAAGGGTTCTACCATCCTGTCGATGCAGGAGCTCAAGGACGCCGAAGAAGCTCACGGCAAGGCTGCTTCCGAGGTCCACAAGGAGGTCAAGCTCACCGGTCGTCAGAAGGGTGTTCTGATCGCCTTCGCCTTCACCTTCGTCGTCATGATCGTCGGCTTCATCCCGCTGGCCGACCTCAACGAGGGCGTCGCCAACTTCTTCGACGCCGGCGCTGTCTACGACGCCGACGGTAACGCCGTCGTCCAGGGCTGGTCTGCCCTGATCACCGGCCTGCCCATTGGCCAGTGGTACTTCGACGAGGCTTCCACCTGGTTTTTCCTCATGGCCGTCCTGATCGGTATCATCGGTGGCCTGTCCGAGAAGCAGATCGTTAACACCTTCATCACCGGCGCTGCCGACATGATGTCCGTTGTTCTCGTCATCGCCCTCGCCCGTGGTATCTCCGTCCTCATGGCTAACACCGGCCTCGATGTCTTCGTCCTCGACGCTGCCGCCAATGCCCTGGCTGGCCTGTCCGGCGTGATCTTCGCTCCCATGAGCTTCCTGGTCTACTTCGGCCTGTCCTTCCTGATCCCCTCGACCTCCGGTATGGCCACCGTCTCCATGCCCATCATGGGACCGCTGGCTGTTAAGCTCGGCTTCTCGCCTGAGGTCATGGTCATGATCTTCTCCGCCGCCATCGGTGTCGTGAACCTGTTCACCCCGACCTCCGGCGCCATCATGGGCGGTCTCGCCCTGGCCAAGATCGAGTGGACGACCTGGCTCAAGTTTGCCCTTAAGCTCATCGTCGCTCTCTCCGTCGTCTGCGCCGTCATCCTGACCGTCGCCTGCGTGCTGCTCTAAGTACCCAATGGGTACCCCACGGAAACCTTGACGATCCTGTAGAGGATCACCTGGTCATCGTCTACCGGTGGGGTCAACCCACCGGTAGACTCCTACCTTTAGCCCCCTTCCGTTCCGTGCGCGGGAGGGGGCGCTCTTGTGTTCCGGCGTTTTACCAAACGCCGGAACCACTCGACGCTGCAAGCCCGCCAGAGCGGCAATCTGACGTTCAATCGTCGGGCATGGCCAAAAGGCCTATGCCCTCCTCTTTCACGTCACCTTGCTCGCTCTGGCGGGCTTTCGCTGACTTTTGCTCCACCTGCGGCGCTGCCATTGTTGGTGCTGAGTGCCTTGTTTCCCGTCCCAAATGATCTACCCCGGGTCCCCGGTGGTTGCGGTGGGCGTGTTTGGTTGGTGCCTGTTGATGGTCTGGTTATCGGGGAGGGCGGGCTCCGTTATAATCGCGTAGGAACTTAATTTACGAAACGGGACGGGAGCCATACATGCGCCAGGGTTTCGACAACGCGAAGTATATCGAGCTGCAGGCCGCTCACATTAAGGAGCGCATCTCGCAGTTTGGCGGCAAGCTGTATTTGGAGTTTGGCGGCAAGCTGTTTGACGACTATCACGCGAGCCGCGTGCTGCCGGGTTTTGAGCCGGATAGCAAGTTCCGCATGCTCAAGAGCATCGCCGACGATGTCGAGGTTATCATCGCGATCAACGCGAACCACATCGAGAAGAACAAGGCTCGCGGTGACCTGGGCATTACCTATGACGAGGACGTTTTGCGCCTGGTCGACCTGTTCCGCGGCAACGGTTTTGCTGTCGCGGCCGTGGTCATCACACAGTATGCCGGTCAGCCCGCTGCCGACGTCTTCCGCAATCGTCTGAATGCGCTCGGCATTCCTGCCAAGCTGCACTATCCCATCGAGGGCTACCCGCACGATGTCGATCTGATCGTGTCCGACGATGGCTACGGCAAGAACGAGTTTGTTGAGACCACCCGACCGCTCGTCGTGGTCACTGCCCCCGGTCCTGGCTCGGGCAAGCTTGCCACCTGCCTGTCTCAGCTCTATCACGAGCACAAGCATGGCACGGCCGCCGGCTATGCCAAATTCGAGACCTTCCCGGTTTGGAATCTGCCCCTTACGCATCCGGTCAACATTGCCTACGAGGCCGCCACGGCAGACCTCGATGACGCCAACATCATCGACTCCTTCCACCTGGAGGCCTACAACAAGACCACGGTCAACTACAACCGCGACGTCGAGGCCTTCCCGGTAGTCCGTGCCCTGATGGAAAAGATCCTGGGCAAGAGCCCCTACCAGAGCCCTACGGACATGGGCGTCAATATGGTCGGCTTTGCCATCACCGATGACGATGCCTGCCGCGATGCTTCCAAGATGGAGATCGTCCGCCGCTACTTTACCGCGGTCGAAAATGTGCGCCGTACCGGCGTGGGCGATGAGCAAGTCGACCGTCTCAAGATTATTATGAAGAAAGCCGGCATCGATAAGAACTACTCACCGGCGCGCTCGGCGGCCCTCACCAGGGAGCAGCTGACGGGTGGTCCCGTGGGTGCCATGGTCATGCCCGATGGCTCCGTGGTGACCGGCAAGACTTCCACGCGCCTGGGCGCCGCGAGCTCGCTCATCATGAATGCACTTAAGCATGTCTCGGGCGTCGACCTTGAGCTCGAGGTCATTAGCGATGAAGCGATCGAGCCCATCAGCAAGCTCAAGACGCATTTCCTGGGCAGCAAAAACCCGCGCCTCCACACCGACGAGACGCTTATGGCGCTGTCGATCACCTCGGCCACGAGTGAGACGGCCGCTCGCGTCCTTTCGGGCCTGGAGCAGCTGCGCGGTTGCGATGCCTTCTTTAGCGTGATTATCTCGCCGACGGACGAGACGGTACTGCGCAAACTGGGTATCAACGTGTGCTGCGAGCCCAAGTTTGAGCGCCGCGGTTTCTTCCATCGCTAAGTTTGAAGCACCGCGGTAATTACATTGCATTTTGGCCGTATCGGGTTAGCGCCCGGTACGGCTTTTTGATCAATAAAGCGCCTATTTCGGCGAAAAATAGCTGTTTACCTGCCTAGAAACAATTTGAGCGGTATACAATAACCGTAACTGTTTCATCCTTAGCGGGATGCCGCATGATGGATATTACCTGCCATCGTGAGGTGTGTCGGTCGCGCACGGCGCGTTAGATGCTCGTGCTCGGTTTGAGGAGGCTGCTATGGCGGGCAAGGGTCGTGCGAGTGTCAACGATATGAAGCGTGTCGAGGTGCTGGTGTTGATGGAGATCGACCAGCAAACCGAAGACAATGGCGGGCCGTATGGTTTCTCGCGCAAAACGCTTGCCGAGCGCGTGGGGGTTTCGCCGTATCGTGCCCGCGCCGCAATCGATCGCTTGGATTCCGAAGGCATGATTGATGTCGTATCGCGTTATAGCGACGACGGCGGTCAGCTTGCAAATGGCATTTGCCTCACCGAACATGGCAAGTGGTATCTTGAGGGCGTCCGTACCGGCATGCTCGTTCAAGAAATGCTTGAGGACGAGGCTGCTGATCGATAGCAGCATGTAACCCTTGCCATAGCGACGCCGCCTGGGAAACCGGGCGGCGTTTTGTTTCAAGATTGAGAAATGCAATCGCACGCGAGAAAAATTGCGAACGGTTCGCGGTGCGAGTATTACAATGAAGACCCGTAAGATGTGGATAAACAACTTCTACGGGAAGCGCAGGTAACTCAATATGACCAAGCATGTGTTCGTAACCGGTGGCGTGGTTTCGTCCCTGGGCAAGGGTATCACCGCGGCCTCGCTGGGCCGTCTGCTCAAGTCGCGTGGCTACAAAGTAACGATGCAGAAGGCCGACCCGTATCTGAACGTCGACCCCGGTACCATGAGCCCGTTCCAGCATGGTGAGGTCTTCGTTACCGAGGACGGTTACGAGTCCGACCTGGACCTGGGTCATTACGAGCGCTTTATTGATGAGAACCTGACCCGCGATTCCAACTTTACGACCGGTGCCATCTACAAAAGCCTAATCGCCCGCGAGCGTCGCGGCGACTTTTTGGGCGGTACCGTGCAGGTGATTCCCCACGTCACCAATGCCATTAAGGACAAGTTCCGCCGCATCGAGGAGCAGACCGGCTCCGATGTAGTCATCACCGAGCTGGGCGGCACGATCGGCGACATCGAGTCCCAACCGTTTGTCGAGGCCATCCGTCAGTACCGCAAGGAGGCCGGCCCCGAGAACGTCTGCTACATCCACGTGTCGCTCGTTCCCTATATCGCCGCCGCCCATGAGGTCAAGACCAAGCCCACGCAGCATTCCGTCAAGGAGCTCCGCAGCTTTGGCATCCAGCCCGATATCATCGTGCTGCGCTCCGACCACCATATCGATGACGCTATCCGCGGAAAGATCGCAAGCTTCTGCGACGTCGACACCGATTGCGTCTTTACCAACGAGGACTGCGCGAGCATTTACGATGTTCCGCAGCTGCTTGCCGAGCAGGACTTTGACCTGCGCATTTGCGAGCGCCTGGGTCTGGATCCGCGTGAGCGCGACATGAGCGAGTGGAACGAGTTCCTGCGCAAACAGAATCACGCCAACCATCACGCCGACAAGGTGAAGATCGCCGTCGTGGGTAAGTATACGCAGCTGCCCGATGCGTACCTGTCGGTTATCGAGGCCCTGCACCATGCGGGCGTCTTCTACGATCGCCATGTGGACGTTCAGCTAGTCGACGGCGAGAGCCTCGACGAGCAGAATGTCTCCGAGGTTCTGGGCGACGCCTCGGGCATCCTGGTCCCCGGCGGCTTTGGCAAGCGCGCCCTGGAGGGCAAGATCCTCGCGGCCGAGTTTGCCCGTGAGCACAAGATTCCGTATCTGGGCATTTGCCTGGGTATGCAGGTGGCCGTGTGCGAGTTCGCCCGCAACGTCGTCGGCCTTGCCGGCGCCAGCTCCTCCGAGTTCGATCCGGACGGCCCGTTTAGCGTCATCGATCTGATGAGCTCGCAGGAGGACGTGACCGAGAAGGGCGGCACCATGCGCCTGGGCGCCTATCCGTGCAAGCTCGCCGCCGATACCCTTGCTCGCGAGGCATATGGCGAGGAACTCGTCTACGAGCGTCACCGTCATCGCTTTGAGTTCAACAACGCCTTCCGTGACCAGCTCGAGGACGCCGGCTTGGTTATCTCGGGTCTGTCGCCCGACGAGCGCCTGGTCGAGATGGTCGAGCTGCCGCGCGACGTGCATCCGTGGTATGTGGCAACCCAGGCTCATCCCGAGTTCAAGAGCCGCCCGACCAACCCGCAGCCGCTGTTCCGCGAGTTCGTGCGCGCTTCGATCGGCCAGCACGAGGGTGTCGACCGTCTGCAGGTGACGCCCATGAACCTCGCTACGGACTAAGGGTGCCGGCGAATAAGGAACATACCGAAGCTACTCCCTCGTCGCTCGCCGTGGCGGCGGGGGAGTATCTCGATTACCTCGCGGTCGAGCGGGGTTTGGCGCGCAACACGATTGCGGCCTATCGTCGTGACCTGACGACGTACTGCGCCTATCTGGAGCGGGCGGGTATTGTGTCTTTTGAAGAGGTGACCCGTCAGGTCGTGGAGGGCTTTGTCGCCGACCGTCGCGATGGGGGCTATTCGGATGCCTCGGTGGAGCGTGCGCTTGCGGCCGTGAAGGGCCTGCATGCCTTTTTGGTGCGCGATGGGGCTGTGGCCCAAAATCCAACGGCGGCGTTGCGCCTGCCTAAAAAGGCTGAGCGTTTGCCGGAGTATCTATCGGTGGAGGATGTCTCGGCGCTGCTCGATCAAGATTTCCCCGAGGGCGAGATGGGCTTGCGCGACCATGCCATCTTGGAAGTGCTCTATGGATGCGGTTTGCGTGTGAGCGAGTTGGTGGGACTCGATGTGGGCGATATCCATATCGACGATGGCTTTGTGCTCGTTCGCGGTAAGGGCTCGAAGGAACGCCTGTCCCCGCTGGTGGGAAGCGCGGCGCGAGCTCTGGCGCTTTATGTAACTGAGGGGCGTTCTCGCTTGGCGGCCCATGCCCGCGGAACCGAGACCTCGGCGGTCTTTTTAAATAAGAACGGCCGCCGTCTGTCGCGCCAGGGCATCCATGCCATCTGTGAGCGCTACGGGCGCCAGGTGGGACTGGTGGGGCTCCATCCCCATACGCTGCGTCACTCCTTTGCCACCCATATGCTTGCGGGCGGCGCAGACCTCCGTGTGCTACAGGAGATCTTGGGACATGCCGATATATCGACCACGCAGGTCTACACGCATGTCGATCGTACGCAACTGACCGAGGTCTATTTGGCGGCGCACCCGCTGGCACATCGTTAACACATCGCTGACCTGCATATTTATAGGTATTTGGGGACGGGCTCCAGATTGCCGCGGCGTGCTTTTGCGCGCGCATGGGCAATCTGGGGCCCGTCCCATTTTTCGCCACTTGGCGTCGCGGTGGTGGGCCGCACGTGCCTTGGGTGGGGGAGTTTGGGGGCGATGTGAACGGCATGTAAAGGGACGTAAAAATCGCCTCAAGGTCAACTTGAAGGTTGAGGTTCGCGGGCGTGGTTCTACAGGTGGCATCCCGCCTTTGCTGCAAACACAACATATTGTGTTTTCGAACATATGCTCGGGGGTGTTTTACAACATATTGGGGGGTGGAGTGGTGGGGTGGGGTGGGGGAAGGGGTGGGGAAAGGTGTTGAAAAATGGGGCGGTTCCCCATATTATTGATGACGTCGACAGGCGGGGTGGTTCCCCGCGTACGTGCCATCTGAGTAACCGAGGGGAGGGCGCACATGGGAATGACGGGTGCATACGAGCGCAATCTCGATGCAAAAGGTCGTCTATCCCTGCCTGCACCCCTTCGCGAGGAGCTTGGAGAGCACGTTCGCGTGTTTAAAGCCCTGGATGTCGATGCTCTGTACGTGTTCTCTGCCGAGGCCTTCGATAAGTGGGTCGAAGGACTCTTCGCGGGTCGTGAGGGCCATGAGGGTTTTAACCCGCGTGACATTAACGACCAGAAGCTCATGAGGGCGATCAACAAGCGCACCACGTCGATGGATGTGGACAGCGCGGGTCGTATCGGTCTTTCCGAGTCTCTCCGCAAGCAGGCGAACCTCGACCGCGAGGTCACGGTTGTGGGCAACTACGACCACCTTGAGGTTTGGGACCGCGCTACGGCCGATGAGGACGATGATGACGAGGCCCTGCTGGACCTCTTCTTCTCGTAAGGGCAAGGCACGAGTAACGGATGGAGCGTGGGATCTTGACACAAGAATATCGGCATGAACCTGTCATGCTCGGCGAAGTGCTTGAGTCGCTGCAGCTAAAGAGCGGCTCCGTCGTCTGCGACTGCACCCTTGGCGGTGCCGGCCATTCGGTAAAGATGGCCGCGCAGGTGGGGGAGACGGGCCTTTTGCTCGGCGTCGATCAGGATGACATGGCCCTCGAGGCCGCTGGCGCCCGTCTGGACCGCGAGGTTCCCGGCGTTCCGCACCAGCTGCTGAAGGGCAACTTCGGCGACTTGGACGAGCTGCTTTGCTCGGCCGAGGTGCCCGGGGTCGATGGCTTCCTGTTCGACTTGGGCGTTTCGTCGCCGCAACTCGATATCCCTGGCAGGGGCTTTTCGTACAACGAGGACGCCCCATTGGACATGCGGATGGATCCGGGTAACAACACCTTAAACGCAGCTGAGGTCATCAACACCTATAACGAACACGACCTCGCCCGGATTCTACGCGTCTACGGCGAAGAGAGGTTCGCCTCGCAGATCGCGCGCGAGATCGTGCGCCGCCGCGAGCAAGAACCGATTGAAACCACCGGCCAATTTGTCGAGATCATCAAGGCGGGTATCCCGGCTGCCGCTCGTCGGCATGGCGGACACCCGGCCAAGAAAAGTTTCCAGGCCATTCGCATCGAGGTCAATCACGAGCTCGATGTGCTCGAACGAGGGCTTGATGCCGCCACCAGGTGGCTCAACCCGGGCGGACGTATCTGCGTCATCTCGTATCACTCGCTCGAGGACCGTATCGTAAAGAACCACTTTAAGGAGATGAGCCAGGGGTGCACGTGTCCACCGGAGATTCCGGTGTGCGTGTGCGGCAACGTGCCGATACTCAAGGTCATCACCCGCAAACCCTTGGTTGCCCAGCCTGATGAGGTTGAGCGCAACCCTCGGGCGAGATCAGCCAAAATCCGCGTGGCGCAGCGTCTGTAGGCGCGACCGCGCGATATTGGACCTCCCGCTCGCACCATAAACGAAGCTTAAACACACTACCAACGTACTCGGGATGGGAGGCGGCATATCATGGGCTACAACACTTCAAGCGCAGCACTCGCCTATGATATGAACGCCATGCCCGCCTATCGTGAGACGCCGCAGGCCCCCGTTGCTCCCCGTGAGCAGCGCACGCCGCGCTTTGATGTCTACACGGGCGCGGGCCGTCAGGCAAACCAGGCGGTAAGCCCGGTTTTCATGAGCGTTCTTAAAACGTTTTGCATCATTGCGGCTATCTTCATGACGATTGGTGTCGCCCGCGTGGCGCTTGCTGGCGTCACGGCCCAGGTGCTCAACAGCAACGCCGAGCTTACCAACACGCTCGAAAAGGCGACCGATGAGAGCTCCGATCTGGAGGTCATGCATTCGGTCTATGGCGCCGACACGCGCATTCGCGACCTTGCGGGCGCTTATGGCATGGTGGAGCCCAGCGAGAGCGTTACACTTGACTTTTCGCAGGATGCAGCCGCGGGCGCCAACGCGACCGCGACCGCTCAGTAGCAAGACGGTAGCTGAGTATGACAAATGACTATCGCCGCGGTTCCGATGGGGGCCGCGGTTCTGGACGTCCCTCGTCGCGGGGACGTTCTGGTTATCAAGGAACGGGTCGGCAATCTTACAACACCGGGCAGTCCCGTGGCAACGACCCGGCGTCGCGACTTCGCGGCTCGGGCGGCCCTCAAGTGCATAACACCAGGTCGCGCAAGAGTTCGTCGACCGAATGGCTCACAGGCGCGCCTCTTCCTCGCCGCAAAGCCGTCATGGGCTTCATCGGGCTTGGCTTGGGCTTGGGCGTCTTTCGCCTTGCCGACTATCAAATTGTCGAAGCCGATAAACTGCGCGAGCGTGCCGATGCGCGCCGCCTGCTTGCGCAGACCCTCTATGCCAAACGCGGCACCATCTACGACCGCAACGGCAACGTGTTGGCGTCGTCGGTCGAATGTCGCAACATCGCCGTGAACCCGCAGCTTGTCGAGGATGTTGACAAGACGGTGTCGGCGCTGGTCAAGGCAACTGGAATCGATAAAAAGACCTGCCGCAAGCTCGTTGAGTCCGATGGAACCTGGGTGTATATCAAGCGCCAGGTGGACGAAGACGATGTTGCGGCGCTGGAGAAGAAGAACCTGCCCGGCGTGCTTTTTGAGCAGGCCATGAAGCGCGTATATCCATACGGCAATCTGGCATCGCAGGTGCTGGGTGTAGTGAATGTGGACAACGACGGCTTGACGGGTCTCGAAAAGCAATACAACAAGCTTCTGACTGGCACGAACGGTTCTCTCGTACGCGAGCGCGCGAGGGACGGCAGCTATATCGCGGGCGGTGCCTATAAAAAGGTGGCCGCGGTCGACGGCGTTGATATCGTGACGACGCTCGACGTCAATATCCAGCGTGCGGCCGAGGATGCCCTGGCAGAGGCTGTCGAGAAGACAAAGGCCAAGAACGGCTCGGCGCTGGTCACCGATCCTACGACAGGCGAGATCTTGGCAGCCTGCTCGTATCCGACTTACGACCAGACCGATCTGGAAAACGCCAAGACCGAGGATATGAACTTGCGCCTGGTCACCGACGCCTACGAGCCCGGCTCGGTCTTTAAGACGCTCGTGGCGGGCGCCGGCTTCGACTTGGGTGTCGTGCGATCGAGTACGTCGTTTGAGGTGCCGGCGAGCATCAAGGTGGGCGACGATACCGTCACCGATGCCGACAAGCGCGACTACGCCATGACCATGGATGTGCGCGAGATGATGCGCCGTTCGTCCAACGTGGGCTTTGTCCTGGTGGGGCGCAAGATCGGTGCCGACGACTTTGCCGCCTATGTGGACAAGTGGGGCATCGGTCACAGCTCTGGTGTAGATTTTCCGGGCGAGAGCCTGGGTATCGTCAAGGAGCGTGACCAGTATGACGGCGCCACACTGGGCTCGATGAGCTTTGGACAGGCACTGTCCGTCTCGCCGATTGAGATCGCACGTGCCGTGGGCGGCATCGCCAACGGCGGCGTGATGATGACACCGCACTTCTATAAGTCCAGCAAAGGCGACGAGAAGGACTGGGGCGAAGGCGAGCGCGCGATTTCTGAGGATGCTGCATCCCAGGTGACATCGTGCATGCAGACGGTCGTGTCCGAGGGAACGGGCGTTGGCGGCGCGGTTGACGGCTATGACGTGGCGGGTAAGACCGGTACGGCCGAACGTGCCGACGAGAACGGCGGCTACCTCAAGGAGAACTACATGTCGTCCTTTATGGGCTTTGCACCGGCACAATCGCCCAAGGTGCTGTGCTATATCACGCTCGACGGAACGCCGAGCGGCTCAGATGCCGCTGCGGTGCCGTTCCAGTCCATTATGGCCAACGCGCTCGACGTGCTGGGTATCCCGCGCACGAGGTAGGGGGTTACAATCTTTGGGGCGTGGTTTGTTGTCCCATATGAGGGGTGTTCACATGCCCTGCACCACGCATGCGCGGCGCTGGGATACAATACGCCGATAGCATTATTAGGTTTACAGGGGAGCTGCAATGATAGAGATCGCCGTCAACAACCTCGCGGCCGCAACAGGGGCCCGAACCGTGA
Source organism: Collinsella sp. (assembly GCA_018376905.1). Classification (GTDB taxonomy): domain Bacteria; phylum Actinomycetota; class Coriobacteriia; order Coriobacteriales; family Coriobacteriaceae; genus Collinsella. The sequence continues at coordinate 12,679 of JAHAAK010000013.1, forward strand.
CGGGAGAAGCCGATCGGGTATGCCGCGGGTGCGTTATCGACTCGCGTCAGGTCGAGGAAGGGACGATTTTCGTCGCCTTTCCCGGTGAAAACGTCGACGGCAATGATTTTGCTTCCCGTGCCGTCCAGTCGGGTGCCGGCGCCGTCGTGATGACGCGTGAGCCCGAGGCTGAGCTGGTCTCGCTGGCGCAGGACAAGGGCTGTGCCATCTTGCTGACCGATGATCCCGAGGAGTTTCTGCTGCGTTTGGCGCACGCGTACCGTCTGGAGCTTGGCTGCCTGGTCGTTGGCATTACCGGTTCCATCGGCAAGACGACGACCAAGGACGTGCTCGCCGCCGTGCTCGCCAAGCGCTATCGTGTCTGGGCCACCAAGGGCAATTTCAATAACCTGATCGGCATGCCGCTCACGGTGCTTTCCGCTCCGGCCGATACCGAGGTCCTGGTGCTCGAGATGGGCATGAACCATTTCCACGAGATTGAGCGCCTGTCCCAGTCCGCCAATCCCAACCTTGCCATCGTGAGCAAGATCGGTACCTCTCACATCGGCATTTTGGGCAGCCGCGAGAACATCGCCCGCGCTAAGGCCGAGATTGTCCAGGGTATGTGCGCCGCCGGCGACTATTTGCCGCTACTGGTTTTGGGCGGCGAGGACGACTTTACGCCGTTCATTCGCGATACGTTCGCCCAGCCTGCTGGTATCGATGTGATGCTGGCCGGCGTCTCGGACGATGATGAGGTCCGCGCCCGCGAAGTTCGTGTTGATGACGAGGGCCGTCCGGTCTTTACGCTCGATTTTGGTCAGGGCGAGACAATCGATACCATGCTTGCTATCCCCGGCGTGCAGTCCGTTCCAAATGCCGTTAAGGCCGCCGCGGTTGCCTATCGCCTGGGCGTGACGCCCGAGCAGATCGATGCTGCCTTTAGGGGCCTCACGATTACCGGTCACCGCCAGGAGATCAAGCGCGCCAAGAGCGGTGCCCGCGTCATTGACGATTCCTATAACGCCAGCGCCGAATCCATGGCTGCTGGTCTCGATCTACTGTGCTCGCTTTCGTGCACGGGGTCTCGCATGGCGATCCTGGGCGAGATGGGCGAGATGGGCGATGAGGCTCCTCGCATGCATGAGCTCGTGGGCGCCTATGCCGCCGCCAAGAAGCTCGACATGCTGGCGTGCGTGGGTGGTGAGCTGGCCCAGCTTATGGCCGATGCCGCGCGCATGATGGGTATGGACGAGGACCGCATCCAGGTGTTCTCCGATTATCAGCAGGTGCTCGACCGCATGGGCGGCGCGCTTGAAAAACATGATGTTGTACTGGTCAAGGGTTCCCGCTTTGTTGAGCTCGACCGCTTTGTGGAAGGTGTGTGCTAGCCCATGTTCGGCAATCCCTCGTATCCAACGTATCAGGCTTTTTTGGGGCTTGGCATCGCCGCCGCCATTGCGCTGCTGCTCATGCCGTGGTGGATCAAGCTACTCAAGGTCGAGGGTATCGGCCAGCAGGTTCGTGCCGACGGCCCCAAGCGTCATTTGGTTAAGCAGGGAACGCCCACCATGGGTGGCGTTGTCATCCTCGTCGCGATCTCGCTGACCTGCCTGCTGATGGGCAAGCTCACCACCGAGCTCGTGCTCGTGCTGCTCGCCACGCTGGCGACCGGCGTTCTGGGCCTGATTGACGACCTGACCTCCGTTACGCATGGGCGCTCGCTCGGTCTGACGCCTCATGCCAAGATGATCGGTCTAACCATTATCTGTGTCACCTTTACAGTACTTGCCGTTAACTGGTGCGGCGTCGCCCCCGAGATTCGTTTTCCCGGCGGCCTGACGATCGACCTTGGCGTGCTTTCGACCACCATCTGCGGCCTTTCGTTCCCGTGGCTCTATATTGTCTTTTGCTGGCTGATGATCGCCGGTCTTTCTAATGCCGTGAACCTGACCGATGGCCTTGACGGTCTTGCTGGCGGCACCTCCATGATCGCTATGCTCGCCATGGCCGCCATGGCGTTTTTGCACGGAGACGTGAACCTGTCCATCTTCTGCACCGCGTGTGCCGGTGCCTGCTTGGGCTTTCTGTGGTTCAACTGCTATCCGGCGAGCATCTTTATGGGCGATACCGGCTCGCTTGCCCTGGGTGCCGCGTTTGCCTGCACGTCCATCATGACCAACACCGAGGTCGTCTCCCTCATCATCGGTGGCCTGTTTATCGTTGAGACCCTGTCGGTCATGATTCAGGTTGTCTACTTCCACTTTACGCACAAGCGCGTCTTCCTTATGGCGCCCATCCATCATCATTTCGAAAAGAAGGGCTGGGCCGAGACCAAGGTCGTCATCCGTTTTTGGATTATCGCTGCTGCCTTTGGTGCCGTTGGCCTTGCTCTGTTCTTCCAGTTGGGATAGTGGTCTTTCATGTCTCTTGCTGATGTCTTTAGCCTGCTCGTTTTGGGTCAGGGCAAATCCGGTCTCGATGTCGCCCGCTGGGCGTTGGCACATCCCGAGCGCGTAAGTGCCGTTACCGTGTATGGCGGTGGCACCTCTGAGCCCAATGACGCCACGCGTGCGCTCGAGGCCGCTGGTGCGTCGTTTGTCTATGGGACCGAACAGGTCGAGGGCGCCTATGACGTATGCGTGACGTGCCCGGGCATCTCGGAGTTCTCGGGCTTCTTTAAGGCCGGGCGCGAGCATGCCGCCCAGATTATGGGTGAGCCCGAGTTTGCCTATCGCCTGTCGCCCGATAACTGGATTGCCATCACGGGCACCAACGGCAAGACGACCACCACGTCGCTGACTGATTATCTGCTTAAGGCTGCCGGCGAGGCCAGCGTTGCTGTCGGCAACATCGGCGAGCCGCCGGTCAACGAGATTGACGGCCGAGCCCACAACGAGTGGTTTGTGGCTGAGCTCTCGAGCTATCAGATTGCTACGACAACCGAGCTCCACCCCCGCGTGGCGGTGCTGCTCAACATCACTCCCGACCACTTGGGCTGGCATAAGAGCCATAAGAACTATGCGCTTGCCAAGATCAAACTGTTTGACAATATGGTCGATGACGATCTGGTGGTTGTCGACGTCGAAGACGCCGGCATTCACGAGTTCGATGAGTACATCTACACGCCGGGTCGTCGCATCTGCAAGGTTGCCTTTGACGAGCCTGAGGGCGAGGATGCCGCCTTTGTGCGCGATGGCAAGATGATCGTGCGTCTGAAGGGTGTCGAGACCCCGCTCATCGCTACATCCGAGCTCAAGATCTCGGGCCATCACAATGTTATCAATGCCCTGTGCGCTGCCACGGCTGCCTTAGCAGTCGGTGCCGATGTCGACGGTGTCTGCCGCGGTCTGGCCTCGTTCCAGCCGCTCGAGCACCGCGTGGAGCCGTGTGGCGAGATTGACGGCGTGCGCTACGTCAACGATTCCAAGGCGACCAACACCGATGCGGTCGAGAAGGCACTGACGGCATTTCCCGATGACGACGTGATCTTGCTGCTCGGCGGCCACGATAAGGGCACGCCGCTCACGGACTTCGCGCGCGTCGTTATGGACAACGTGCGCTCGGTCGTCTGCTTTGGCGATGCGAGCGAGCGCTTCACCTCCGCTATGGACGAGGCCGATGTCGATGGCGATGTGGATATCGCCCAGGCGGATGACCTACGCGACGCCGTGGACGTCGCCCGTTCGCTGTCGAGCCGTGGTGACGTGATCTTACTTTCTCCTGCCTGCTCTTCGTTCGATGAGTTCTCGGGCTATGAGGAGCGCGGCCGCGTGTTTAAGGACTACGTGGCCCAGCTTGCCGCTGCAGCGAAATCACAAATGGAATAGGGGTTGCGGTGAGAGAGGAGAGCCCCCGACAAGGTATGAGGAGGCCCGACTCGGACCGTGCTTCCTCACGTCGTATCACACCGCGTTCCAGCCGCGGCGGGCAGTCGTTTAGCGAACGCTATATTGCCGGCGTTCCCGCCCGTATCATGCGCCCCCGTTTGATATTCATGGCCTGCTTGTTTACCTTGGTATGCTTTGGCCTGCTGATGGTGTACTCGGCGTCTTCGGTCGAGGCGCTGCACGAGAATGGCTCGGCGACGTTTTTTCTGGGTCGACAGGCCGCGTTTGCCGTGGTCGGTGTTCTGGCGCTAATTGCCATCGTGCGCGTTTTGCCGGACAGCTGGTTTGGGGAGGATGTGCTCAGGATCTTCCTCATAGGCATGATAGGGCTACTGTTTCTGGTGTTCTTGGTGGGCAGCGGCAGCCGTGGCGCCACGCGCTGGCTTAACATCGCCGGTATTCAGTTCCAGCCTTCCGAGTTTTTAAAGCCATTTGCCATTGCGTATTCGGCCATCATGCTTGATCGCTTCTTTTCGCCCGGTGGCAACATCAACGAATTCCTTCGCAAGATGGGCATCTACCTGGGCATTTCGCTCTTTCTGATCTTTATCCAGCCCGATTTCGGTACTGTCCTGATCATCCTGTTGACCCTCGTGTGCATGGCGTTGTTTGCGGGTCTCGACCCCAGATTTATCATCGGCGTGCTAATCTTCGGCATTCTCGTGATCGTGATTGCGCTTGTCGCAGAGCCGTACCGTATGGTGCGTATTCAGGTTGCCTTGAACCCTTGGGCCGACGAGTATGGTGACGGCTATCAGGCCACGCTTGCCATTATGGCCTTTGCCTCGGGCGGTCTGTTCGGCCGTGGCATCGGCAACTCAACCATGAAGTACTCGTATCTGCCCGAGGCGCACAATGACTACATCCTGGCCATCATTGGCGAGGAAGTCGGTTTTGTCGGAACCGTGCTGTTCTTCTTGGTGTTTGCGATGCTGATCTACTCGGCGTTTCGCATTGCCGAGCAGGCGACCGATCGCCGGGGCGCGCTTATGGCGTCTGGCTCCGCGGTCATTCTCGCAGTGCAGTTTTTGATTAACGCGCTGGGCATCCTCAACGTGTTTCCCATGACGGGCAAACCGTTGCCGTTTATTAGCTACGGCGGTTCGTCGATTATTGTGTCGCTCATGCTTGCCGGGTTGATCCTGCGCGTTTCGTACGAGAGCGCCCGCCGCGATGAGTATGACCGCCGCCGCGAGAGCTTTGCCGTTATGGATGAGAGTACCGCCGGCGTGCCCCACGTGCGCGGCGAGCGATCTTCGCGTAACGGTTTTACCGTCCTGGATGGCTCTGCGACCGAGCCGGCAGCCCGCCCGCGTCAGCGAACGGCGCCGCAAGGTCGTCCTCAGCGCCCCAGCCCTCGCAACGCGGGCGGCGGATATAATCGAATCGATTTGAACTCGGACCCGTCGGCGCGTCTGCGTACCGACGACCAGGGACCGCGTGTACGAAGGGACTACCATGACCGATAAAATGACCGTTGCTATTGCAGCCGGCGGCACGGCCGGGCACATCAACCCCGCGCTCGCCTTGGCCGAAGAGCTGCGTGACCGTGGCCACCACGTTGTGTTCGTGGGCCAGTCGCGCAAGCTCGAGGGTCGTCTGGTCCCCGAGGCTGGGTTTGATTTTGTGCCCATTACGGTCACGGGCTTCGACCGTTCCCGTCCTTGGACGGCGCTGACCTCGCTGTGGCGTGTCAACAAAGCCAAGCGTGCGCTCGCCAGTCATTTCTCAAAGGTCGGCAAGCCCGATGCCGCCATTGGTTTTGGTGCCTATGTCGAGGTTCCGCTGCTGGGGTGGTGCAAGGGCGCGGGCGTTCCGTATCTGCTGCATGAGCAGAACTCTGTTCCGGGCCTGGCCAACAAGATGATGAACTCCCACGCCGCCCGCGTGTGCATCTCGGTGCCGGCAGCGCGTTCGGTCTTTGAGCGCGAAGGTGACCCTGACCACGTGCTCATGACCGGCAACCCCGTACGTCGCTCGGTGATCGAGGGCGATCGCGCTCGCGGCCGCAAGGCACTTGGCGTTCCCGAGGACGCTACGCTGCTGCTCGTCTTTGGCGGTTCACTTGGCGCCCAGCACCTCAACGAGCGTGTGGCTTCGCTCAAAAACGAGCTGCTTTCGCGCAAGAACCTCTATGTGTTGCATTCGACGGGTGCCGACGGCTTTGAGGAGACCGAGCGCGCTTTGGCGCTGACGCCCGAGGAGGCGAAGCGTTACCGCGTCCAGCCTTACATCGACAACATGGGCGATATGCTGGCTGCTGCCGATTTGGTGCTCTCGCGTTCGGGCGCATCGAGCGTGGCCGAGATCGCTGCACTCGCCGTGCCTTCGGTGCTCGTGCCGTATCCGCATGCGACGGCCGACCATCAAACCACCAATGCCCGTTATCTGGTCGACGCCGGGGCCGGCGTGCTCTGCGCCGATGCCGATATCGACGGTTCTGCCTTTGCCGATGAGCTGCTGCACCTGGTCGATGACGCGGCGGCGCGCAATGCCATGCGAGAGGCGGCGCGTGGTCTGGCTCAGGAAAGGGCCGCCGCTCTTCTGGCCGATGCGGTAGAGGGTTTGCGTTAGTTAGACGGGATATCGTCGGTCGCCCTCGCGCTGATGCGGTAGGTGCGGTACAGTTAACGGGTTACAGGCAGTGTTTACGCAAGGAGTACACGAGCACATGGCTGATTCCCAGACTGCAACCTCCGCGCCCGAGTTTAAGAGCGCCCACTTTATCGGTATCGGCGGCGCCGGCATGAGCGGCATCGCCCTCGTTCTGCACGAGCGCGGTTATGCCGTTACCGGCTCCGATCTTAAGACGTCACGTTATATCCGCCAGCTTACCCGCGCTGGTGTGAAGGTGCACGTGGGCCATGAGGCAGCCACGATCGACGAGGTCAAGCCCGACGTGGTTGTTGTCTCCACCGCTATTCCGGAGTCCAACCCTGAGCTCGTGCGCGCTCGCGAGCTGGGCATTCCCGTGTGGCCCCGTGCCAAGATGCTCTCTGCTTTGGGCCATGGCTACACTACCGTCGCCGTTGCCGGCACGCATGGCAAGACCACCACGTCTTCGATGTGCGCCACCATGCTCGACCGCATGGGTCTGGATCCGAGCTTCTTGATCGGCGGCATCGTCGAGGGCTATGACACGAACGGCAAGAACGGCTCGGGTGACTACTTTGTCGCCGAGGCCGACGAGTCCGACAGCTCCTTCCTGTTCCTGAACCCCAACGTGGTCATTGTGACCAACGTCGAGGCCGACCACCTCGATCACTACTCGGGTATCGAGGAGATCGAGGCAACTTTCGCCAAATTCATGAGCCTGGTGGGCGAGGACGGCACCGTCATCGTCTGCGGCGAGGACCCGCATCTGGTCGAGCTCGCCAAGTCGACGGGCCGTCACGTGCTTTCCTACGGCTTTGCCGAGAGCAACGACATCGTCTGCGTGCACCCGGATGTCAAGGGCATCCAGAGTGACTTTATCGTTCGCTTTGAGGACGGCACTGAGCACGCTGTGGAGATCAAGAGCAATCCCGGTCGCCACAACATGCTCAACGCCACGGCCGTGCTCACCGTCGCCCATGTCTTGGGCCTTGACATCGACGCCGCCGCCAAGGCGCTCTCGAGCTTTGAGGGCGTCCGCCGTCGCTTTACCCACGTGGGCGATATCGATGGCATCACCGTGGTCGATGATTACGGCCATCACCCCACCGAAATCAAGGCGACGCTTGCTGCCGCTTCGTCGCTGGGTTACAAGCACGTCGACGTCGTGTTCCAGCCGCACCGCTATTCGCGCCTGCAGGCCCTGTGCGACGACTTTGCCGATGCATTTGCCAATGCCGATAAGCTGCTGCTGATTGATGTGTTCTCGGCTGGCGAGATGCCCATTCCGGGTGTCAACTCTAAGATGCTCGCCGATACCGTGCGCGCCAAGCATCCTGGCAAGGAGGTCGTGTACTGCTCCAGCCGTCTTGAGCTCAATCAGGAGCTCGAGCAGATGGTGGGCGAGGGCGACCTGCTGCTCACCATGGGTGCAGGTGACGTTACGACCGTCGGTCCCGAGTTCATTGAGTATCTGACTGCCAAGAAAGACGCTTAAGACTAATGGGTCTGTTTAACGCCGTCATGGCGCTCTCGGGCATGATCGACACGGATGTGATCGAGGACGAGCGCCTTGCGCGTCATACGAGCTATCGTATCGGCGGCAAGGCCGACCTCTTTGTGACGTGCTATAGCTATCATGCCCTCCGCCGCGCCGTGGCGGTGCTCGATCGCGAGCAGGTGCCGTGGGTCATCATCGGCAAGGGCTCCAATCTGCTGGTTGCCGATGGCGGTTATCGCGGTGCCGTCATTTCGCTCGGACGTGAGTTTCAGCGCACGGTTGTTGCCGATGACGGTTGTACGCTGACGGTCGGTGCGGGCGTGATGTTTGCGCGCCTGGTCAACGATGCCCTGTCGCGTAGCCTTTCGGGCCTTGAGTTTGCCGTTGGCATCCCTGGTTCGGTCGGCGGTGCGATATCTATGAATGCCGGCACACGGACCGAGTGGATTGGCTCGCTGGTTGAGGATGTCGTAACGTTTGACCCGGCATCCGGTATCAAGCATTATGCGGGGTCCGAGATCACTTGGGGCTACCGCGAATGTAGCCTTCCCCGCAATGAGATCATCCTCGAGTGCGTGCTCAAGCTTAAACCGGCGCCCAAGGCCGACATTCGCGAGCGCATGGAGCGGTACCTGACGAGGCGCAAGCGTACGCAGCCCATGGGTCGCGCATCCTGCGGGTCGGTCTTTCGCAACCCGCCCGATGCGAGTGTGGGCAAGCTTATCGAGGATTGTGGATTAAAGGGTTTTTCGATTGGCGGCGCGGAAGTTTCGCCCGTTCACGCTAATTTTATCGTTAATAACGGAACTGCCTCGGCCGATGACGTTGCCGCGGTTATCAGACATGTGCACGGAAAGGTGAGGGAGGCGTATGGCATCGAGCTCAGACCGGAAGTTAAATTCCTCGGCTTCTAGAGCATCGAAACCCACCTTCCGCCGCGCCGGAGGGCGTTCCGGCGCGCCTGCCAAACCTCAACGCAATACCGTCGCGCACTCTAAGTCTGTCGGGCATGCTCGACAGACCAGTCGTCCGGTCGTCGGCTCGCAGCTCGGTAATCGTCCGGCCGCAAAAAAGTCCTCGCGTCCCTCGGTGACGTCAAAGCCTGTTATGGGCGCCAAGCCTGCCCGCCCCATGGCAACTCCTAAGCCCTCGACGGGAACTAAAGCGGCGCGTCCAGGTCGCACACTGGGCGCATCGAAACCGCGCTCGCTGACATCGGTGCCGGCTACCGCCAAGAAGCCTTCGAGTAAAAAAGGCGTAAACCCGTTGTCTTCACTTGGAGCGATGGCAAACAAAACATCAGACGCCGCTTCTGTCGTTGCAGGCAAAGGCAAAATCGTGGGCGGCGTTCTGGCCGCCTTGGCTGTGCTCGTCGTCGTTTCCATCGTGGTGATTAACTCTGGATTGTTTACCGCTACTGATATTCAGATTCAAGGCAGCGAGCATGTGACGAAGCACGATGCTATCCAGCTGATCGATTTGCCCGAGGGAACGTCGCTTTTTAACGTCGATCCCGACCAGATTACCGAGGATCTCAAGCAGAACCCGTGGGTCTCGGGCGTGGATGTCCAGCGTCAGTTCCCACATACACTCATTATTACGCCGACGGAGCGCAAGGTCATCGCAATTGCCTATATCAGCTCCGATGACCTTGCCTGGGCCATCGGGGATGATGACACCTGGATCGCCCCGCTGTCGACGTCGGTCGAAGTGGACGACCAGGGCAACGTCATCACGACAGGGCAGGGCTCAAATACCTTGACCGGAATCGATGCCGCGCTGGCGCTCGCTAAGCATTATGGCGCGGTGTTGTTGACTGATGTCTCGGCGGATGTTGCTCCGGTTTCCGGCCAGGCGGTGAGCTCCAAGGCCGTTAAGGCTGGCTTGGATTATGTGCGTGGTTTTTCGAGCGAGTTCTTGGGACAAGTCAAGGATATTTCCACGCCTTCGGTCGAAGCCATCTCGGCAAACCTCAATAACGGCATTGAGGTGTCGCTGGGCGATTCGGACGATATCGCCAAGAAGGAGCGCGTGGTCACCAAGTTGCTTTCGCAGGTAGAGGGCGTAACGTATATCAATGTGCGCTCTCCGGGCAACTACACATTTAGGAATGCTCCGACCTCATAGCGCTGGTTGATGCTTTGTTGAGGGGCCATACCACGCCGTTTATCTGGTTTGTTTGGTTTTCACGGTCAATTATTTGACTGATACGTTCATAATGTGCAAACATAATACGGTTTACCTTTGCATTTACTTTCAACCTGAAGGTTAATGTGCGCAGGGGTCGACCCATGCTATGGCTATAACCTTTGTTCGGAGGACCGACATGCAAGAGACAGAGATCAACAACTACCTTGCCGTCATTAAGGTGGTCGGCGTCGGCGGCGGCGGTACCAACGCGGTTAATCGAATGATCGAAGAGGGCATCCGCGGCGTCGAGTTTGTTGCCATCAACACCGATGCTCAGGCGCTCGCGATCTCTGATGCCGATATCAAGGTGCACATCGGCACCGACCTTACCCGCGGCCTGGGCGCCGGCGCCAACCCCGAGGTTGGCCGCAAGGCTGCCGATGAGTCCCGCGACGACATTGCCGAGGCGCTCGCTGGCGCCGACATGGTGTTCATCACCTGCGGCGAGGGCGGTGGCACCGGTACCGGCGCTGCTCCCATCGTTGCCGATATCGCGATGAACGAGGTCGGTGCGCTGACCGTCGCCGTCGTGACCAAGCCCTTCACCTTCGAGGGCCGCAAGCGCAAGAAGAGCGCCGAGGAGGGCATTAAGACCCTCTCCGATTGCGTTGACACCATGATCGTCATCCCTAACGATAAGCTGCTCGACATCGCCGAGAAGAAGACCACCATGCTCGAGGCCTTCGCGATTGCCGATGGCGTCCTTTCCCAGGGCACCCAGGGCATCACCGACCTCATCACCGTCCCCGGTATCATCAACCTGGACTTCGCCGATGTTAAGACCATCATGAAGCAGGCCGGTACCGCCATGATGGGTATCGGTACCTCTTCTGGGGATACCCGTGCCGTCGACGCAGCCCAGCAGGCCATCTCCAGCCCGCTGCTCGAGAGCTCCATCGATGGTGCCACACGTGTGCTGCTCTCCATCGCCGGTTCCAAGGACCTGGGCATCCAGGAGATCAGCGACGCCGCCGACGTTGTCGCCAACGCCGTCGACCCCGAGGCCAACATCATCTTCGGTACCGTTGTCGACGAGTCCCTGGGCGATCAGGTGCGTATCACGGTCATCGCTACGGGCTTCTCCGACTCCAACGTCAACCGTCAGGATGAGCTCTTTGCCGCTCAGCAGTCTCAGAGCAAGGCCGCGGCTTCCGCTGAGCCGCAGCGCACCGCTCCGGCCACCAGCCCGGCTCAGGCCGCTCCGACCCGCAACGTCGGTGGCACCGAGCTGCCCAACTTTGGCAACGACCAGTTCGAGCTTCCCGACTTCCTGAAGCGCGGTAGCTTCTAGTTCGTTTTTCTCAACGACCTGCACGGGGTGTGTCCATTTGGATGCACCCCGTTTTGTTTCTCGTTTGTAAACGAAAGCCTCCAATCTCCTTACGTTCCCTTTACGTTTGGTCCCTACCGCTGCGGGTATCCTTTTAAGGAAGTATGACAGCCGTATAAACGCGGGCTGTAGCGGCGATGCCGCGGTACTTGTGTTATTAGGAGGCTTTAGTATGGCAGCACGTGCGGACAACGTTTCGCGTGTCGACCATGATGGAGTTACGTTGGTGGAAGGCGCGACATCCGATGTTCGCTTTGCCTTCACCGAGCGCGCCGGTGGTGTTTCCGAAGATGCGTACTCCTCACTCAACTTGGGCTCGCATGTTGGCGATGACCCCTTTGCTGTTCAAGAAAATCGTCGTCGCGCGCTCGAGGCTATGGGTGCCGCCGAGTGCGAGCACAACCTGCTCGTTCCCAATCAGGTCCATGGTGACCATATCGTTGCGGTGACCTCGAACGGCGCCGATGACCTTGAGGACGTCCGCGAGCAGATTGCCGAGGGCTGCGATGCCATCGTCTGTACGGCGCATAACGTGCCCGTGCTGCTCTGCTTTGCCGACTGCGTTCCCGTGGTGCTGGTGGCCCCTGGCGGATTTGCCGTGGTGCACTCCGGTTGGAAGGGTACGATTGCACGTATTTCCGCCAAGGCGTGCCAGGCGCTTTGCGATGCTGCCGGCTGCGATGCGAGCGACGTTTCCGCCTATATCGGCCCCCATATCTTGGGTGACGAATATGAAGTATCCCAGGAGCTCATGGATCGCTTTGCCGCCGAGTTCTCTTGCATCGATGCGAGTACCTCTCGCATGCTCGATCTTTCCGCTGCCATTCGCGAGGCGCTGGTAGATGTCGGTGTCGACGCGGATAATATCGTGGATACCCAGCTTTCGACCGTGCGTCAGAACGACCGCTTTTATTCCTACCGTAACGAGGACGGCACCTGTGGGCGCCATGCTGCGATCGGCGTGATGCTATGAGAAAGATCGTATCGGTCCTGAGCGCCGCTGTGCTTACACTTACGCTGTGCGCCTGTTCTTCGGGATCTTCTACCTCTTCCATTACTGTCGCTGGCTCCACGACCTGCCTTCCTATCGCCGAGATTGCGGCCGAGGGCTTTAAGGAGGAGACCGGCATCGACGTGCTCGTTTCCGGTTTGGGTTCTTCCGCTGGCATCGAGGCCGTCAGCGCCGGCACGGCCGATATCGCCAGCTCCTCCCGTGGACTCAATGCCGACGAACAGAATCTGGGCCTGACTCCCATCGTCATTGCCCACGACGGTATCGCGGTCATCGTGAACGACGACAACCCCGTCGATAACCTCTCGACCGAGCAGCTCCGCGATATCTACGCCGGCAAGATTACCAATTGGAAAGAGGTCGGTGGCGAGGACCTGAGGATTCAGGTCATCAACCGAGACGAGGCGTCCGGTACGCGCGAGGCCTTCCGTACCATCGTGATGGATGGCACCCCGTTCGATCGCCGCTCGGCTGTTCTTTCGGGTACGGGCCAGGTACGCGACGTGGTATCTCGTTCGCGCGGTGCCATTGGCTACATTTCGCTGGGCTTCGTCGATAGCCTCAACGCCAAGACCTCGGTCAAGGCCGTCTCGGTCAATCATGTTGAGGCGTCCGAGAAGACGGTCGCGAGCGGCGGCTATCCCATCTCGCGCGACCTTTACTTCTTTGTGAAGGGTGCGCCTTCGCAGCAGGCGCAGGATTACATCGACTACGTGACGTCCGAAAAGATGGACAAGCAGATTCGCGAGGCGGGCTTTATCCCCGTCACCAACGACGAGAAGGGGAGTGAGTAGCATGGAAGCACAGGAAAACTCCCAGACTGAGCAGAATGTTCAGACGCCCAAGAAGCGCGAGCTGGCGCTCGTATCGCGCAGTACCTATATCAAGGAGAAGGCGCTGCAGTGGATCTTCATTGCCTGCGCGTTCTTGGCGGTCGTTACCGTCATCCTGATTTTTGTCTTTACCACGTACTCGGCGCTGCCCGTCTTTACCGACATCGGTCTGGCGGACTTCTTTAGCTTTACGTGGGCGCCCTCTGAGGGCCACTACGGCATCATGTCGCTGCTTGCCGGCTCAGGTCTGGTGACCGTCGGTGCGCTCGCCATGGGCGTGCCGCTAGGTGTGGGTACGGCCGTATACCTGGTCGAGATCGCCGGCAAGCGCGTGCGCAAGCTCATTAGCCCTGCCGTCGACCTGCTGGCCGGCATCCCTTCTATCATCTACGGCTTTTTCGGCATGATCATCATCCGCCCGTTTATCGCACAACTGACCGGTGGTCTTGGTTTTGGTGCGCTGACGGCGTGGTTCGTGCTTGCCATCATGATCGTCCCTACCATCACCACGCTCACCATCGATGCTCTCAATTCCATTCCCATGGGCATTCGCGAGGCATCCTATGCCATGGGCGCCACCAAGTGGCAGACCATCTATAAGGTCGTGTTACCTGCCGCCAAGCTGGGTATCGTGGATGCCATCGTGCTGGGTATGGGCCGTGCCATCGGCGAGACCATGGCCGTGCTCATGGTCGTGGGTAACGCTCCGGTTATTCCCGACAGCATTGCGAGCCCCATCTCGACGCTCACGAGCCAGATCGCGCTCGACATGAGCTATTCCTCGGGCCTGCACCGCTCGGCTCTGTTCGGCATGGGCGTGGTCCTGTTTATCATCTCCGCCATGCTGGTGGGCATCGTCCGTCTGATTTCCAAGAAGAAGAGGGGGTAGGCTATGTCCGATTCCGTTGACACGACGGTCGATACGACCTCGTCGCGCGAGCGCATCAAGCGTGCCCTTTCCCACGGTAAGAAGGGCCGTATCAACAAGGACCTGTCAAACAAGATCATGCTCGGCGTGTTCCGCGCCGCGGCCTACATCACCACGCTTGTGCTGGTCGCTATCATCGCCTACGTGGTTGTTAATGGCTTACCGCATATTTCGCTCGACTTTATCTTCGGTTGGCCCCAGGGTGTCAACGCCGAGGGCGGCATTTGGCCTACGATTGTCTCGACCATCTACGTGACGGCGCTCGCCATGCTCATCTGTACGCCGGTCGCCGTGCTAGCGGCCGTCTATCTGGCCGAGTACGCCAAACAGGGCAAGGTCGTCGAGCTCATCCGTTATGCTGCCGATGCTTTGGCCTCGGTGCCCTCCATCGTTATGGGTCTCTTTGGCTACGCCTTGTTTGTCGAGGCCATGGGCCTGGGCCTTTCGATGGTCTCGGCTGCCCTGGCGCTGGCGCTTCTGATGCTGCCTATCGTCATGCGCACCACCGAGGAGGCTATTCGCGCCGTGCCGCGCTATATCCGTTGGGGCGCATATGGCTTGGGCGCCACTAAGTGGCAGGTCGTTTCCAAGATCGTGCTTCCTTCCGCCTTTGGCCGCATCGCCACCGGCATCGTCCTTGCCATCGGCCGTGCCATCGGCGAGACCGCGGTTGTACTTTACACCATGGGCCAGGCCATCAATCTACCTATTTCGCCGCTCGATTCCGGCCGCCCCATGACGGTCCATCTGTACCTGCTTGCCAACGACGGCATCAACATGAACGCAGCCTACGGCACCGCGCTCTTGCTGATGGTGATCATTTTGGCCTTCAACCTGTTTGCGCGCTTCCTGTCGCGCAAGCGTCGCTAGTTAAGGAGTCCCATGTCCGTTTATCAGTCCGCTCCCACGTTGGAGCAAGCGGCCATTACGGCCAAGGATTTCAACTTTTGGTACGGTGACTTTCATGCGCTGACGGGGCTTGACCTCAACATCGCCAAAAACGCCATCACCTCCTTCATTGGCCCTTCGGGCTGCGGCAAATCGACGTTTCTGCGTTGCATCAACCGCATGAATGACCTGATCGAGGGTACGCGCGTCGAGGGCACCATGACGCTCGACGGCAATGATATCTATGCCGAGGGCGTCGACCCGGTCGATCTCCGTCGCCGCGTGGGCATGATCTTTCAGCAGCCCAATCCGTTTCCCAAATCCATCTACGAGAATGTCGCTTTTGGCCCTCGTCTGCAGGGCGTGACTAGCAAAAGTGACCTCGATGACATCGTGGAAGAATCGCTCAAGCGCGCCAACCTCTGGAAAGAGGTATCCAATCAGCTCAACAAGGATGGTTTGGCGCTCTCGGGCGGTCAGCAGCAGCGTCTGTGCATCGCGCGCGTGCTTGCGGTGCAACCCGATGTCCTCCTGATGGACGAGCCCTGCTCCGCCATCGACCCCACGTCTGTCTCTAAGGTCGAGGATCTGATGGCCGAGCTGGCGCCCGAGATGACGATCATCATCGTCACGCATTCAATGCAGCAGGCAGCTCGTATTAGCGACTACACCGCATTTTTCTTGCAGGAAGTTGCCGGCGAGCCCGCCACGCTCATCGAGTATGGTCAAACCGACGCGATCTTCACCAGTCCGGTGGACTCGCGGACGGAAGACTATATCACCGGCCGCTTTGGCTGATCGGTGCGACTAGTCCCAAGCCGATCGGATCTGGTCCGGTGCGTATTCACTGTGCGGGCGGCATGACCGCACCCAACTGATTGGAGTGAACCATGCGTAAACTGTTTTCCCGTCAGCTCATCGAGGCCCGCCACGAGATGCTGAGCATCTACGAGGCCGTCGATCTGGCCCTCCACGATGCCGTTAAGGCCTATGTGACCGACGACCGCAAGCTCGCCACCAAGACCAAGAAGCGCACGCTTTCGATTGACGCGCGCTGCGCTAACTTGGAGGCCGTGTGCTACAACCTGATCGCCACGCAGTCACCGGTCGCCTCCGACTTCCGCCTGCTTCAGACGATCATCTACGTCGACTTTAACCTGCAGCGCATGACCGATAAGGTCCGTCAGATCTGCCGCGCCACGCGTCATATGATCAAGGCCGACATCTCGCTGCCCAAGGAGCTTGTCGGCACGGTCGAGGCCGAGGCTGAGGCCGTCTACCAGGTGCTGGGCTCTTCGCTTTCCGCGCTCGTCACGAATGATATGTCCATCATCTGCAACTTGGCCGTCGAGGACGAGCCAGTGCACGCCGCCTACGAGAAGTTTTTCCGCACCTTTAACCGTATGGATACGGGCGACTTTATGGACGACGACAGCAACTATGACGACCTGCGCCGCGCTATCATGGTTTCGCGTTACCTCGATCGCATCGCTTCGATTTCCATCGATGCCGCTTGCCGTCTGACCTTCCTGTTGACTGGTCAGCGCATGAATGCCGGCGATATCGCCCGCACTGATGAGGATGAGCTCGAGAGCATGCGTGTGCCTTCGGGCGAGGGTGTTATCATGAGGCCCGCCGTCGACGCGCGCTACGTTGCCAAGGTGCCCGTTAGCGAGGTCAGCGAGGGTCTTCGCTACCTGCTCGATCATCTTGAGGACGAGGACGATGGCGAGGACGACGAGGAGTAAGTAACCCCGTTCGTCGAAAGATTGTAAATACCTAAGTGAGCGCGGCCTTGCACATGCGGGGCCGCGCTCTTGCGTTAGCATGGGACTACTTGTTTGGCTGTCAGCGGAGGCGATTGGCAATGGATAACTATTTGGACTTGATGCGCGCTCGCCGCGAGCAGATTCTGGAACGTTTTTATGCGGCGCTCGATCGCGCGGGCCGTCCCCACGACGCCGCGCGCCTCATTGCCGTGTCCAAGACCGTTGGTGTCGATGAGACCGTTGCCGCCATCCAGGCGGGGTATCGCCATTTTGCCGAGAATCGCCCGCAGGAGCTGGTTCGCAAGCTCACAGGTTTGGCGGAGCATCCGGAGCTGCCCGAGGTGCGCTTCGATATGATCGGCAACCTGCAGACCAATAAGATCAATGCGGTGCTGGGCTCAGCCGAGCTGATTCACTCGGTGGGTTCGCTGCATCTGGCGCAGGCGATCTCGAGCCGTGCTGCCCGCAAGATTGAGGCAGGCGAACTCGCCGGCCCCCAGCGTGTGCTCATTGAGGTCAATGTGAGTGGTGAGGAGTCGAAGGGAGGCTTTTCGCCCGATGAGATTCGCGCCGCCGCGGGTGAGCTTGCGGAACTTGAGGGAATTTGCGTACAGGGGCTTATGACTATGGCGCCCCGGGGGAATAAGGATGTGGCACGCCGCACCTTTGCGGGGCTTCGTGAGCTGAGGGATGAGCTGGAGGCGGCGCATCCCGATTTGAACCTGCCTGAGCTTTCCTGCGGCATGAGCGAAGACTTTGAGCCTGCCCTTGAGGAGGGCTCTACGCTCGTTCGCCTGGGCAGGGTAGTATTTAGCCCGGAGTTTGCAGTAAAATAAGGCTCTGAAGTGCGCACTGATTATCGGGGCGCCTGCACTAAACCGCGAGAGGACACAACCATGGGCTTCCTTGACGAGATTAAAAATAAGATGCACCTGGGCGGCCAGCAGGGTTACGACCAGGGTTATGGCCAGGACGACGACTACGGCTACGATGATGGCTATGACGATGGCTATCAGGGCAACGGCTACAGCGGTGCTTCGGGCGAGGGCTTCTACACCCAAGACGAGCCGAGCAACGGCCTGCTTGGTCAGACGCGCCGTGGTGAAGCTGAGTCGGTTGCCGTGTATACACGCTCCGGGCAGCTGGTCGGCGATGACTCCCGCCATGCCACGACGTATAACCCGCCTTCGCGCTCGCAGGACAGTGTTGCGAGCGGTTATCGTCCTGGTGCCTATGACACGCCGTCGAGCTACGCCGAGAACACCCGCGCCCGTGCCGCCGCTGCGCCTGCGCCTGCACCGAGCGATGCCTCGGCCTATGCGAGCAATATCATCAACGCCACACCGCAGCTGCCGGCCTATGTCCTGCGCCCCGAGAGCTATGACGACGTGGAGACCGTGGTGCGCCGCGTTCGCACCAAGCAGCCTGTCGCACTGATTTTTGTGGGCGTACGCACCGAAGTTGCCAAGCGCGTCTTGGACTTCTCTTACGGCTTTGCCTGCGGTCTGGGTGCCACGGTCAAGGAGGTGGGCGACCGCGTGTTCATGGTGCTGCCCGCCGGTTGCGAGGTCAAAGATTCCGATCTCAAGAAGCTTCGTGCCGACGGCTACCTTAAGTAAAGACAAGACGAGGAGATTCCCATCAACATCTACACTATCGTCCAGCTGGTCAATACGCTGTTCAACTTCTATTCCACGCTCATTGTCGTCTACTGCTTTATGACGTGGATTCCCATGAAGCAGGGTGGTTTGCTTCAGGATATTGCCGCGGTGCTTGATAGCGTGTGCGGTCCGTGGCTCAACCTGTTCCGTCGTTTCATCCCGCCGATGGGCGGTATCGATTTTTCGCCGGTCGTTGCGATTATTGCGTTGCAGTTGGTGCAGAGGCTGGTTCTGCAGCTTCTTATAGGTATACTCGTGTAGAACTGTCTTAGTAACTTACGTCGGGCGTGTAGCGCCGAGGCGATGAAAAAGGAGACTTGTTATGGCTATTACCCCTGCAGACATCCAGGCTCAGACTTTCTCTGAGGCCAAGCGTGGCTACGATCCTGCTGAGGTCGACGTCTTCTTGGAGACGCTGTCCTCTGAGGTTGACGCTATGCTCGCTAAGATCGTCGACCTTAAGGGTCGTCTGACTGCTACCGAGCAGCAGCTTGCCGATGCGCAGGCTCAGCTTGCCCAGGCTCAGGATGCCCCCGCCCAGGCCGTTCCTGCCGCCCCCGTGGCTGCTCCCGCCCCTGACTTCTCCGCTCAGGAGCGCCAGATTTCCGCTGCCCTGATCGCTGCCCAGCAGACCGCTGAGACCATCGTCAACGATGCCAATGAGAACGCTGAGCGTATTCGCAACGAGGCTGACGCCAAGGCCCGCGAGGTTATCCGCCAGGCTCTGACCGAAAAGCAGGCTGAGCTCGAGGAGATCGATCGTCTCAAGGCTTCCCGTGAGGAGTTCAAGGCCGAGTACCTCAAGCTCATCCAGCACTTCATGGACGATGCCCAGAACTCCTTCCCGGCCGACCTCATGGCCTCCACGCCGGTAGGTTCCGCCGCTTCTCCTGCGGTGACTGTTCCCGCCGAGCCGCTGCCCGTCGCTGACCCGGTTGTCCCCGTGGCCGATCCCTTCGCCCCGATCGACAACTTTGCCGCCGACGACCTGGACTAACATTCGGCCTACAATTTAGTGCCTAGAAAGGACCCGCAGCTTGCGGGTCCTTTTTTATGACTGTGCCGGAGTGCGTAACATAAAAAACCGAGCCCTGCACATAATGGCGCAGAACTCGGCGAACGGGTGAGCGGTCAAGGGTAGGTTTTAAGGCATGTCCCAAAACCTACTTGAGGAGGAAGTCGGAGAGGGGAATGGTGCGGGCCTCGCGATGCTCGGGATCGGCGATGTGGTCGGCAGGATATCCACAGACGAGCATGTGATAGGGATAGACGCCCTTGGGCAGATTGAACTGCTCCTGTGCCACCCCAGGCTTAAAATGGCATACCCAGCACGTTCCCAGGCCCTGCTCGGTGGCCTCCATCATCATCTGATCGCAGACGATCGAAGTATCGATGGCACTCGAGTTCATCTGATCATACGGGCGCACCCAGGCATCATCGGTAACGCTGCAAATAAGGAAGATAAGCGGAGCGCCAAAGATAGACCCATCACGAGCAAACCGAGGCTGACAAGCAGCAGCCTTCTCCAGAAGCTCAGGCGTATCCAACACCATCACACGGGTTGGATGGTTATTACAAGCAGAAGGAGCAATACGCCCAGCCTCAACAATGGCATCCACCACAGCCTGCTCCACAGCCCGATCCTCAAAAGAACGACAAGAATACCGAGCCCGAGCCAGATCCAAATAAGACATACAAGCCCTCCAACAATTAAAAATCAAACAAACCCAAAGTAACCCAAACAGTACCCAAAGCAGCAATCAGCCAAACGCTCATCGAGGGCCAAAGTGTCCGAACGGATACCAAAGGTCCCTTCAGCCAAACCCCCCATTGCGCTAAACCTATCAGCCAAAGTTCCAATGGTGGTACATAAGGGAGCGGGCCCGACCACAGATAACCTTTTGAACGACTCTGCTTGCAGCCGGAGTGAAAAAGGTTATCTGTGGTCGGGCCCGCGACCGCCGGGACATGTACCCCCAATTAACTGTTCTTCATGACAATCGAATCCACAACATCGGCCACATTCTCGCAGCAGTCGGCGCAGTACTCCAGGAAGGCGTAGACGTCACGCCAAGCGATGACCTCGAGCGGATCCTTGCCGTTAACGTGCAGGTTGCGCATGGCGTTGATGTAGAGCTCGTCGGCCTCGGACTCGATGGTGTTGATCTGGATGACCAGCTCGCGCAGCGTTTTGGACTTGCGGTAGTTGGGAAGCTCGACCATCAGGTCTTTCATGGCGCGGCAGGCGTCAGTCACCTTGTGGGCGATGACGATGGCGTCGGGATGGATGCTCTGAATGTTGGTGAAGTAGACGCGCTGCACGACGCCCTCAATACGGTCGAGCACGGTGTCGAGCGCGCAGCTCATCAGATCCAGATCCTCGCGCTCGAGCGGGGTGATAAAGGCGGTGAGCAGGGCGTCTTCGAGCTCGTGGTGCTTCTTGTCTGCCGCATGCTCAATCGCATGCATCTTATTGAGCATGTCGTGAATCTGCGCGGGATCGAAGTTCTCAAAAATCTTGGTGAGCAGCTCTGCGGCCTGGACGGCGAGGTCGGCGCAAGCGACGTAGTTGTCAAAGTAGAACGAATCGGGTTTCTTTGCCATGGGTGGGTCCTTTCGAGGCGAAGACGGGTGGGCGAAGTGTTGCGGTCCGGATGGACGTTCGGTTTGATTAGAGGAACATCATGAACAGCTTGGCCATGACAAAGCTGATGAGTCCGCAGGCGGGGAAGGTGAAGAACCAGGTGAACATCATGTCCTTGACGACTCCGAAGTTGATGGCCGAGAGGCGCTTGACGGCACCGACGCCCATGATGGCGCAGGTCTTGATGTGTGTGGAGGACACGGGGATGCCGGTAAGGGTGGCAAGCAGCAGGTTCGCGGCGCCCGCGAGGTCGGCGGAGAAGCCCTGATACTTCTCGAGCTTAACCATGCTCTGGCCGACGGACTTGATGATGCGCTCACCGCCCACGCTGGTACCGATACCCATAGTGGCCGAGCACAGCAGCATAATCCAGATGGGGATGCCGGCATCGCCGACGCTGGTCTGGCCGTTTGCGAAGGCCACGCCTAAAAAGAGCACGCCGATGAACTTCTGTCCATCCTGCGCGCCGTGCATAAAGCTCATGGCCGCAGCGCTCGCGATCTGAGCGTATTTAAAGAAGACATTGGCACGTCGCCTGTTGGCGGCGGCGAAAAGAATCGAGACGAGTTTGCACAGGACCCAGCCCATGACAAAGCCCAGGCCGATGGAGAGCGCCAGGCCGTAGATGACCTTCATCCACTCGTGGACGTTGACGCTGCTCGCGCCGCCGAGGGCGATAGCGGCACCGGTCAGGCCGGCGATAAGGCTGTGGCTTTGCGAGGTGGGGATGCCAAAACGCGACGCTGTGGCGCCGTAGACGACGATGGAGAACAGGGCCGCGCACAGGCAGGCGAGCGCCATGGTGCTGTTTCCGCCAAAGTCGACGATATGCGAGATGGTATTGGCGACGCTCGCATTAAAGTGCGTCATGATGAGCACACCGAGGAAGTTGAATGCGGCGCTCATGAGAATGGCGGCGCGGGCGGGCATGCAACGCGTAGTGACGCAGGTCGCGATGGCGTTGGGCGCGTCGGTCCATCCATTGACGAAGATGGCGCCGAGCGCGAGGATCACGGTGACGGCAAGGACTGGGTTCGACACAATTTGGCCGAGGAAGGTTGAGAACGTTACGTCCATATATGGGCTTTCTCGAAGTTTGCAGGCACGTTACAAAAACATGATAAATCGTATCACCTCCTGCGGGTTTCTTTACCGAGTTCTGATGGGAGAAGTGAATTTTTTGGCACTAATATTGAATATTAGCCCTGTTGACCGCGGGTGTTCTTTTTGCTAACACACCATGAGGACACGTGTGCGTGCCCCAACATCCCAAAACCACAGTCTGTTCGCTTTACAATATGCAAACATGCGTTCGATAATAGGAGGCATGGAATATCGACAGACAGATGGCAAAACTCGGCGCGTGCACAAGCAGTATGTGGACGTCGTGGCTCGCATCCTCGCGGGCGGACAGGTCGTGCCGGTCACCGTCTGCTGGGTCGACGGTCGTTGCTTTACGATTGACGAAATTATCTCGACCACCGGGTTTGGCCTGATGGTCCACGGCATCCGTACGGCAACCTATAAGGTGCGTTTTGGCGGGCACGCGACCGAGTTGTATCTGGAGGACCAGACGCGCGAGCGGGCGGACGGCTCGCAGGCACACGTGATGCGTTGGTGGGTCTGGGCCTTTGATCGCACGCTCGAGGGCGAGCGCCGTAGGTAAGGACGTACGGCATTCGGGTACAATGACAGGAATCTTGTCAGCTACTGCGCTGTCGCGGCGCTTTTGAAAGGACGAAATTATGAACGATATTCAGGGCTATCAGAACGGCCCCATCGAAACCGGCGCAAGCCGTGCCAAGGAGATGTCGCCGCGTGCGTATAATCTTGCCATGTCTGCCCTCATCTTCTTGGGCTTTTGTGCCATGGGCGTCGGTGCTTACTTTACGAGCACCATGTCGTTTGCGCGCATGATGATGAGCGGGGCTGCCCTACCGCTGGTTTTTGGCTCGTTTATTTTGACCATCGTCGGCATGGTCATGATGTCGGCCGCCGCCAGCAAGCAGTCCGTGGGCCTGTCCCTTGTGGGCTACGTAATCTTTGCGAGCACCTTTGGCCTGACCGCGTCGTTTGGCCTTGCCAACTACGACCTGCCCACCATCAACACTGCCTTTATCGCCACGGCCGCCATCACCTTTGTCTTTGGCGCCTTGGGCGTGACGTTCCCCAAGTTTTTCCAGCGCGTATATGGCATCGGTTTTGGCATTCTGCTCGCTACTATTCTGGTTGAGATCGTGCTGATGTTCATGGGCGTCTCACAGACCATCACCGATCTGATCGTGATCGTGGTGTTCGCCGGCTTTATTGGCTACGACACCTATGTTGCCACGACGGTGCCGCCTACGCTGCCCAACGCCGTGCTCATGGCGTCCAATCTGTTCGTGGATATTATCAACGTGTTCCTGCGCATTCTGAACATCCTCGGCCGTCGCGACTAGTGGCGAATTGCGGCGGTGCTTGCCGTACGTGCAAATCGATGCGAAAGGCGGTCCTTCGGGGCCGTCTTTTTTGTACGCGGCGGGGTATCATGGATGGGAAAAGCCGATAGCGGCAGAGACCGAGAAAGGTGACCACTTATGGCAGACGTCGACAACAGGAACCGTAACCGCAGGTCCAACCGAGCGGGTCAGCCCAATCCCAAGCGCGAGGCCCGTGCCAAGGCCGCCGAGCGTCACGTGGCAACTGTGTCCGAAGCGTGCGCCAAGGATATCGAGCGTTCGCTTGCCGCCGTGTGCGAGTTCGATGGTATGCCTGCCGGTTTTGTCGCGGCGATGAAGGCCAAGGTTCAGAGTGCTGTGGCCGCCGAAGAACAGGTTGCCGAGGACGTCGAGGGCGCGGAGGCTGCCGAGGTCGAGGCAGCGCTCGAGCCCGTCGAGGAGCCTGCCGAGGAAATCGCTGAAGCTGAGTCCGCGCCTGCTGAGGAGCCCGCTCCGGTTCTGCCCGAGGTCACCGTGCTCGATGCCTCCGCCACGCAGGCCATCCTGGACAACGGTCGTGGCTATGCGCAATTCTGCGACATGGCCGTGCTCGCCTTTGCCTCGTTCACCAACCCGGGCGGTGGCTATATTCAGGGTTATCTGGGCCAGGAGGCCACGCTGTGCGCCGATTCGTATCTGTACAACGTTCTCGACAAGCAGCGCAAATGGTACGGCGAGAACCGTCGCCGCAACATCAACTGCGAGCTTTACCGAAACCGTGCGCTGGTGGTGCCTGCGGTGCGCTTCGACCGCAACCACGTGCATGCGTATGCCGACGTAATCGTGGCCGCCGCGCCCAACGTTAAGCGCGCCCGCCAGGAGTATCGCGTGAGCGACGATGCTCTGCTGGATGCCCTGCGCGACCGTATCCGCTTTGTGCTTGCCATCTGCGACGAGCTAGGTCGCGAGAAGCTCGTGCTGGGCGCTTGGGGCTGCGACAACAACGGCTTTGACGCAGAGGCCGTGGCCGAGCTCTTCCGCAAGGAGCTCGCGTCGGGCGACTTTAAGGTCAAGCAAGTCTTCTTTGCCGTGCCTTCTACGCGCTGGGATGAGGATTTTGCCAAGTTCGAGCACGTGCTGGCAAACTTCCCCGAGCGCAACGAGGAGTCCTATGCCCAGGTTGCCGCTCGCGCTGCGGCAGCTCGCGCCGCCGAGCAGGCCCAGGCTGCTACCGAGGATGATGAGGACGAGGACGATTGGCGCAAGTACCTGTAATCGGTACGTGCTGACAGATAGGTCGAGCCGACGGGAGAGGCTGCTTCCGTCGGCTTTTTACTGAGCGAGGGGCTTACGATGAAAAACGTTCTATGCTTTGGCGACAGCAACACCTATGGTTACGATCCGGCGGGCATGCGCGACGGCACCGCGGTGCGCTATGCGCAGGACGTGCGCTGGTGCGGCGTGGCCCAACGTGACTTAGGCGAGGGCTGGCATGTAATTGAAGAAGGCCTCAACGGCCGCACGACGGTACGCGACGACATGTGCCATCTGGACACCAATCTTAACGGCATTCGCGCGCTTCCGATGCTGCTCGAGGCCCATAAGCCGCTGGATGCGATCGTTATTATGCTGGGAACTAACGATTGCAAGACGGTCTTTGGTGTGACGGCCTCCGATATTGCCCGTGGCACCATGGCGCTGATTCGCGCGGTGCGTGCATTTCCCTGGACCAATGCCGCACCCTGCCCGCGTATTCTGCTGATGGCACCTATCAAGATCAAGCCGCAAATCGCCGATGTATATATGACCGATTTTGATGAGCGTTCCGTCGAGGCCTCGGAGCATTTTGCTGAATACTATGCGCACGTAGCCGAGCAGTTTGGCTGCGACTTTTTGAATGCAGCGGAGTTTGCCGAGCCGGGCGATATCGACTATCTGCATATGATGCCCGAAAGCCATGAGAGCCTGGGTCACGCCGTGGCAGTCAAACTCCAAGAGATGCTCGGAGAGTAGCGCGACCCCAAACCACCGCAAAGGTGTCTGTCCCCTTTGCGGTGGTTTGGGCTGCGAATCTTAATACTGCCACATGTGATTGACGGGGCCGGAGCCTTTGCCCATGTCTAGGCCGGCGGCCAGAGCGCCTGTCAGGTATGCCTTGCCCGCGTTGACGGCGTCGGCAAGATCCATGCCCTGAGCCAGCGCACAGGCGATGGCGGACGAGAGCGTGCATCCGGTGCCGTGTGTGTTGTCGGTCTCGATGCGCTTGTGGCGGAACCACGTGGTGAGTGGATCTCCCAGATGGTTGCCCTCGTCATCGAGTGGAGCGGGTTCGGCCAGTACATCGTTGGCCTCGTTGACAAGATGCCCACCCTTAACGAGGGATGCGCAACCAAAGCGGCGGGTGAGGAGCATGGCAGCATTTTGCTGCGTGCGCTCGGAGTCGACCTCGTAGTCGAGCAGGGCCATGGCCTCGGGAATATTGGGCGTGATAACCGTCGCTAGGGGGAACAGGCGGCGGGTGAGCGCCTCGGCGGCATCTTCGGCAATCAGCCGCGCGCCCGAGGTGGCGACCATGACGGGGTCGACTACCACGTTTGTCGCGTTCCAGGCGCTCAGGCGGTCGGCGATAACATCGATAATCTCGGCAGAGGAAACCATGCCAATCTTGACGGCGTTGGGGCGGATATCGTCAAAAACGGCATCGATCTGTGCCGCGACAATATCCGGGGAGATGTTCTGCACGGCGGTGACGCCCAGGGTGTTCTGTGCGGTGATGGCGGTGATGGCCGTCTCGGCATACAGGCGGTGCGCCGTGATGGTCTTGATGTCGGCCTGAATGCCGGCGCCACCGCTGGAATCGGATCCTGCGATGGATAGAACGGCAGGTACCTTACTGCGATCCATGTTCGCTCCCTTGTTCGGTCGGAATCAAATGGGTCTATAAGCCAGCATTATAATGATGCCCGGGCCGACTCTATGTCGAACCCGGGCGGGCGATGCAATCTTTACGCAAATGCAAGCAAATGTTCACACGTCAACAATTGACAGGCACCAGCTCGCCGCCAGAAGCGGCCGCGGCGACAGGGCTAGTCCTCCATGCCGAGGTCGATCGTGGTGCCCTCGAAAATCTTGTTGACGGTGCGGACGGCACACATCTTGCCACACATGGTGCAAGTGCCTTCGGTGGCGGCGGGGGACTCCTCGTAGCGCTTCTTGCCCGTAACCGGGTCGAGCGCGCACTTCCACATGGCGTCCCAGTCGAGCTTGCGGCGTGCCTGGCCCATCTTGTCGTCCATGTCGCGGGCGTGGGGCACCTTTTTGGCGATGTCGGCGGCGTGTGCGGCAATCTTGGTGGCCATGAGGCCGTCGAGCACGTCCTGGGCGTTGGGCAGGCACAAGTGCTCGGCCGGCGTCACGTAGCACAGGAAGTCGGCGCCGGAGCTGGCGGAGATAGCGCCGCCGATGGCAGCGGTGATGTGGTCGTAGCCCACGCCGATATCGGTCACCAGCGGCCCGAGCACATAGAACGGGGCGTTGTGGCACAGGCGCTTCTGCAGTTTCATGTTGGCGGCGATCTCGTCGAGCGCCATGTGACCCGGGCCCTCGACCATAACCTGGACGCCGGCGGCCCATGCGCGCTTGCACAGCTTGCCCAGCTCGATCATCTCGGCGGTCTCGGTGGCGTCGTTGGAGTCGTAGAGGCAGCCCGGGCGACAGGAGTCGCCGAGCGAAATCGTCACGTCGTACTCGTGGCAGATTTCGAGCAGCTCGTCGTAGAACTCATAGAACGGGTTCTCGTTACCGGTGACCTCCATCCAGCCAAACAGCAGCGAGCCGCCGCGGCTCACGATGTTCATGAGGCGGCCGGTCTCCTTAAAGGTCTTTGTGACCGACTTGTTGATGCCGCAGTGGATGGTCATAAAGTCCACGCCGTCCTCGGCGTGCGCGCGCACGACCTCGAACAGGTCGTCCTTGGTAAGCTTGACCAGCGGCTTTTCCATGTAGCCGATGGCGTCGTACATGGGGACGGTACCTACCATGAGCGGCGTCTCGTCGATGAGCTGCTGGCGGAACTGGCGCGTCTTGCCCGAGTTGGAGAGGTCCATGATGGCGTCGGCGCCAAAGTCCTCGGCGATCTTGACCTTCTTCCATTCCTCGGCGGCATCGGCCTTGTCGCCCGAGATGCCCAAGTTCACGTTGACCTTGGTGGACAGGCCCTCACCGACGCCAAAGGCGCGCATGCCTTTTTTGATGTGCACGATGTTGGCAGGAATGGCGATGCGGCCGTCGGCCACGCGCTCGCGGATGTGCTCGGGGTCGCGATGCTCGCGCTCGGCGACCTCCTTCATCTGCGGTGTGATCTGCCCGGCGCGGGCGAAGTCGATTTGCGTGACGAGCTTGGGCTCGGTCTGTGTGCTCATTGGCACGGCTCCCTTCGTTGGCATTACCCATATCAGGTTTGCGGGTCAGGGCGGGCGCGCCCAATCTCAGCCTGCCGTCTTGTCCTGCAAGCCCCCCGTTTATGTGGTGGGCTCAAGTATAGCTCGAATGGGTACGATTGGCCTAACGAGCGTGCCTGTGAGGAGGCGAACATGGAAGACAAGCATCTATATCGAGAGACGCAATGGGATGTATCGGCCGAGGAAAGCCGTGCGCACCATGGCCTTGTCGCGATCGGTTTTGCGGTGCTTGCCGTGCTGGTGATTGCCTTTTGTATCTGGACGTTTGGTGGTCGCGGCGGCGCTGCATGGGAGTTCGAGGCTGATGATAGCCTACCGATTATGACGGTGAGGAGTACTGGCGGTAATGCCAATACGCTCGCCGTTCCGGGCGATTATTGGTACCCGTGCGATGAGTTTGTGCAGTTGCAGCTGAGTGGTGGGTCTATTCCTGGTGAGGAAATCGAACGCGTGACGTATGATGCGACGTTCAAAACGTTGACGGTGAAGCTCAAAGATCAAGGGGATGTGCCCACGACGATGGATATCGCGCTGACGGAATGGCGCCTGGAGCCCCCGTCGGGTGTTGCGGTGTCCGAGGTCGAGCACGTCAAGATTGTCTATCAGGACGGTTCGACAAACGGGATTGCAAAGGCCGACGGTCTAGCAGAATAGGTGTCGAGCCTAGCAGCCAATTCATAAAAGTTGCGGTGGAATAGTTCCTGATTGTGCGAAAAAGGCTCAAATAGGAATTATTCCACCGCAAGTTATATAGAGAAGGCTGAGCGGGTCAGTGTTGGGTGCCGGCTCTAGAGCATCTGTTCGTTGATGAACATGAGGGTGCCTAGGTATGAGAGCTCGGGGACGTGGCGATAGCCGATGTTGAATGCGGTAAGTTCGCTTGCATCCTCGAGCTTGTTTTCTGCCATCCACCGCACCATGGAGCCGCGCGCCTTTTTGCTGGCGGTCGACCGTTGGATGGGCTTCCCGTTACGGATACCCTCGCCAAAGAGGCACGTGACGGCCGTGGCGTCGCCCGCGAGGTGGGGCAGAACGGTTTTGGCATACTCTACGCTGGCGAGGTTGACGATCGTGGTGTTTGAGCCTGCCGGGGCGATAGCCCGCGCGAGCTTGTCGCTCCAAAACGCGTAGAGGTCTCGGGCATCGTCAACGGCGAGCTTCGCGCCCATCTCCAGCCGATACGGTTCGACGGCATGAAAGGGACGAACACACCCGTAGAGGCCGGAGAGGATCCACAGATGGTCTTGCAGCCATGCGAGCTGCGTGGAATCCATCACCTCGGGCGCCATGCTCTGGTATTGAATGCCGTGATAGGACATGACGGCAGGGGAGAGGTGACGGGCGAGTGCGGGATTGTCGAGATCGCCGCTTTTCAGGATGGGCCCGAACTCATGCAGGGTGTTGAGGCAAGGTCCCAGCAGTTTGTCACTCACGTTCCACAGCGCCTGCAGGCCGTCGCTGCCTTCATTCCGCTCGATATCTAGCAGTGCGCGGTGGAGGCGAGCCGTCTCGCGCACAAAGGGTGGGATGCCCAGGACTTCAAAAGCATCTAGGGCCGCGCGCATCTGCTTGGCGGGCGAAATGATGACCTGCAGCATGGGCTCTCCTCTGCCAAAAAAGTTGCGGTGGAATACGGTCTGTTTTGGCTGTTTATGGGCCAGTTTAGTCCGTATTTCACCGCAACTGATGAAGGGTTGGTTAGGCTCGCTCGATGAAGGCCTTGTAACCGCGATATGCCTCGTAGATGTCGGCCTTGTTGGCGACCTCCCACAGGGCGTGCATGGACAGGACGGCAACGCCGGAGTCGATGACGTTCATGCCGTACTTGGCCATGATGTAGGCGATGGTGCCGCCGCCACCAGCGTTGACGCGGCCGAGCTCGCAGGTCTGGAAGTCCACGCCGGCCTCGTCCATGATGTCGCGGACGAGGGCCACATACTCGGCGTCGGCGTCGTTGGAACCGCCCTTGCCGCGGCTGCCCGTGTACTTGTTAAAGCACAGGCCGCGACCCATGAAGGCGGCGTTCTTGGTCTCGAACTTGCCGGCATAGCCCGGGTCGAAGCCGGCGGACACGTCGGAGGAGAGCATACGGCTGCGGGCGAGCGCGCGGCGCAGAGCCAGCGGGCTGTCCTCGCCGGCGAGCATCATGATCTCGGCGACGGTGTTCTCGAAGAAGCGACTCGTCATGCCGGTGGCACCCACGGAACCGATCTCCTCCTTGTCGACGATGAGCGTGATGCTCGTGCGCTCCACGTTGGTGACGTTGATCTGGGCGAGCATGGAGGGGTAGGCACAGACGCGGTCGTCATGGCCATAGCCCAGAATCATGGAGCGGTCGAGGCCCATGTCGCGGGCGGGGCCGGCGGGCACGACCTCGATCTCGGCGGAGAGGAAGTCCTCCTCCTCGACGTCGTACTGCTCCTTGAGGATATCCAGGAACATCTGCTTGACGGGCTCCTTGGGGGCGTCCTTGTCGTCCTCATCGAACTTGACGGGACGGCCGCCCACGATCACGTCGAGGATCTCGGCGTCGACGGCGTCCTTGGCGGGCTTGGACATCTGCTCGCTCGAGAGATGGATCAGCAGGTCGGAGATGGTAAAGACCGGATCGTCCGCCTTGTCGCCGATATTGATGTCGACGGTGGTACCGTCCTTTTTGCAGATGACGCCCACGAGTGCGAGCGGGGAGGCTACCCAGTGGTAGCTCTTGACGCCGCCGTAGTAGTGCGTGTCGAGATAAGCCATGTCGCCGGCCTCGAAGGCGGGGTTCTGCTTAAGGTCCAGGCGCGGCGAGTCCACGTGCGCGCCCAGGATGTTAAAGCCCTGCTCGAGCGGGGCGGTGCCCAGATTGACGAGCATAAGGTCCTTGCCGTGGTTAGCGGCATACACCTTGTCGCCTGCCTTAAGCTCGCGGCCTGCGGCGATTACGGTCTCCAGGTCGACGTATCCCGCCTCCTCGGCCATCTTGATGCCGGCCTTGACGCACAGGCGCTCGGTCTTGTTCTCACTCAAAAACTGCTTATAGCCGCGGCAAAGCTCCTCGAGCTCCTCGATTTGCTGTGGCGTGTACTTTTTCCATGCGCAGGGACGCTCCATGACGCAGGCTCCTTTCGGATCGATCGTGCTGGTTGATGTACCGTGAGCCATCGTATCACGCGCGGGCTCACGGTGGCGGGGGAGCTTGATGTGAGGTGGCCGCGGGGCGGGGAGCGTGTAAACTGGAGTGAGCAAACCGTGCCCAGCCCAAAGCGAGGTATTCAATATGTCTGACAAGCGCCGCACCTTTGCCGTTATCGACGGCAACTCGCTCATGCATCGCGCCTTCCACGCCGTGCCGCCGACCATGAACGCGCCGGACGGTCGCCCCACCAACGCGATCTTTGGCTTTCTGAACATGTTTCTCAAGATGATCGATGCCTTTAACCCCGACGGCGTCGTCGTGGCGTTTGACAAGGGTAAACCGCGCGTGCGCATGGAGATGCTGCCGCAGTATAAGGCGCAACGCCCGCCCATGGACCCCGATCTGCATGCGCAGTTCCCTATGATTAAGGAGCTGCTCGCCGCGCTCAACGTGCCGATTCTGCAGTCCGAGGGCTGGGAAGGCGATGACATCCTGGGAACCATGGCGCGCCTGGGTGAAGAGGCCGGCTGCGACATGCTACTGGTGACCGGCGACCGCGACATGTATCAACTCGTGACCGAGCACGTCAACGTGGTCTCGACCCGCAAGGGCCTGTCCGACGTGGCGATTATGACGCCCGAGAGCGTGGACGACCTGTATCACGGCATTACGCCGGCGCTTGTGCCCGATTTTTACGGTCTGAAGGGCGACACGTCGGATAACATCCCCGGCGTACCGGGCATCGGCCCCAAAAAGGCGAGTGCGCTCATTGCGAAGTACGGTAGCCTGGACGAAGTCATCGCGCATGCCGACGAGGTCAAGGGCAAGATGGGCGAGAACCTGCGTGCACACATCGATGACGCACTACTGAGCCGCAAGGTTGCGACAATTCGCACCGATGCGCCCGTCGAGCTCGACTTTGAGGCGACGTCCTTCCCGGCGTTTTCTGCCGATGAGGTTTCCGCGGCGCTGGGTACGCTTGGTATCACCGCCATGCAGAACCGTTTCTTGGCGCTGATCGGCGGCGAGGGCGGGGCTGCTGCCTCCAGTGTGTTTGAGATACCTGCTATGGTTCGCTCAGCCGCCGGCGATGCTGACGCGCTTGGTGCCGTTGCGGCTGAGGTCTCCCGCGCGATCGAGACAAGCGAGTGGATTGCCGCCGTGGTGGACGATGACAAGGAGGAGGGCGCGCTTTTTGGCCTGACGCGTACGCTGTGGCTGGCGACGTCCAAGGGGCTCTTTGCGCTCGAGGAAGCCGATGGCGGCGCGCCTGCCGCTGTCGAGGGCTTCAATTTAGCCCACGGCGTGATCGCTGGCGTGCTCGCGCGTCTGTTTATGGAGGGCCGCGTGGCAAGCCCGGATATGAAAGCGCTACTGCACGAGCTTTCGCCTATCGATTCCTCTGAGCCCGAGCTCATGGACCCACTGGCAGTCGATTCCACGCGCATCTTCGATACCGTGGTTGCTGCCTACCTGTTGGATTCCGACCGTTCCGAGTTTGACGAGGCGTATCTGGCTGATACCTATCTACAGATGGCGCTGCCTGCGGCGCGCGGTGCAGAGGGTGCCGGCGAGGACGCTCCTGCGCCCGCCGCTCGCACGGCGGCCTTGACGCTGGCGCTGGTCGCACCGCTGCGTGATCGCATGACCCGCGAGAACGCCGCCAACGTGTTCGATGGCATCGAGATGCCGCTTGTGCCGGTGCTTGCCAAGATGGAGCGCGCGGGCATGCTCGTAGACCCCGACCGTCTGCATAGCCTGTCCGAGGGCCTGGCGACCCAGATTACCGAGGTCGAGCGCAGCATCCGCGACCTGGCAGGTGACGAGACCTTTAACATCGGCAGCCCCATGCAGCTCTCGCATGTGCTCTTTGATGTGATGGGGCTTCCGACCAAGGGCCTCAAGAAGACTAAGCGCGGCTATTATTCGACCAACGCCAAGGTGCTGAGCGACCTTGCGCGTGACCACGAAATCGTGCGTCTGATCTTGGACTGGCGTGAGAAGTCTAAGATCAAGTCCACCTATCTGGACACGCTGGGCCCGCTACGCCGTGGTGACGGTCGCGTACACACTACGTACAACCAGACCATCACGGCAACGGGGCGTCTGTCCTCGAGCGACCCGAACCTGCAGAACATCCCGACGCGCTCGGAGCTGGGTCGTACCGTCAAGACGGCGTTTTCGGCAGGCGAGGGAAGCGTCTTTTTGGCGGTGGACTACTCGCAGATCGAGCTGCGTCTGCTGGCGCATCTCTCAGGTGACGAGCACTTGGTGCGCGCCTTTAACGAGGGCGAGGACTTCCATGCCGAGACGGCGGCGCGCGTGTTCGGTGTGCCGGTGTCCGAGGTAACGCCCGACCTGCGCAGTCGCGCCAAGGCCGTGAACTTTGGCATCGTGTATGGCCAGCAGGCCTACGGCCTGTCGCAGTCGCTGCATATCTCGATGGCCGAGGCACGCGACATGATCGACCGCTACTACGAGGCCTACCCGGGCGTGCGCACGTTCCTCGACAACGTGGTGGCACGCGCCAAGCAGACGGGCTACGCCGAGACCATGTACGGCCGCCGTCGTCATATTCCGGAGCTCAAGGCCAAAAGCCCGCAACTCCGCGGCTTTGGCGAGCGCACGGCCATGAACCATCCCATGCAGGGCACCGCCGCCGACATCATCAAGATCGCGATGGCCCGCGTAAGCCGTCGCCTGGAAGAAGAAGGCTTTGCCGCCCACATGATCCTGCAAGTGCACGACGAACTGGACTTTGAGTGCCCCATCGACGAAGTCGAGCGCCTAACCACCATGGTCCGCGACGTCATGGAACACGTAGTAGACCTCCGCGTCCCCCTAATCGCCGAAGCCAGCACCGGCATAACCTGGGCCGACGCCAAATAGGGAAGTGCCCACAACCCCAAAGTAACCAAAACAGAGGGGAGCCCCTTCCAAAAAGGGGCTCCCCTCTGTTCAAATAAATTCAGCCAAGTATCTAGACACTCAAGAGGCCATCTTGGCGGCAAGCAAAGTCAACATGGCCATGCCCGGGGCCGACCGCTTGATTTTTGTAGATTCCGCACGAGCCGAAGAGCACTAAATGTGCTCTTCGTGCGAGCCCAGGACTTGACCGAGCAAAAATCAAGCGGTCGGCCCCGGGCATGGCGACGGGATAGATTAACGAGCCGCCAAGATGGCGTCGATGAGCGTCAGTACGCCCCCGTCGTTGTTGCTCGGAATGCGCCACTTGGCGTGCGCGTTCATGTGCTCCTCGGCATTGTCCACGATAAAGCTGTGACCGACGCGCTCGAGCATGGGGATGTCGTTGTAGGTGTCGCCCACGGCGGCGGCGTCGGCAATATCGATGCCCAGGTGCTCGCACAGGTGAGCGACGCCGGCGCCCTTGTCGACGCCCAGGTTCATAAAGTCGATCCACTCGCGCCCGGCGTTGGTGACGTAGAGCTTGTCCGAGAACTCGGGGCTATAGGTCTCGCGGAAAGCGGGCTCGGCGTCGTAGCCGGGGAAGAAGACCGAAATCTTGTTGGACTCGAAATCAATGCCCTCAAAGCTGTCGACGTAGTTGATTGTGTTGTAGTAGACGCTGATCTCGTCGTGGTATTGATGGTCGCGGGCAAGCACGTAGAACTCGTCGAAGCAGCACAGGACGGGGACAGCGCGAGGATCCTCCGAGGCACGGCTCAAGACCTGCTGATACAGCTCCACGTCAATATTGCTCTTATAGATATAGCTGCCGCGATAGATCACGCAAGCTCCGTTGTCGGGACAAAAGGCGAGGCGGTTCTTGATGCCCTCGAACATCTCCTCGAGCTTGGGGGCGGGACGTCCGCTGGCGGGGCAGAATACGATGCCGGCGTCGGCGAGCTTGTCCAGGCGCTCATCAAGACCCTGGGGCAGCACACGCTCGTCGGTCAGCAGCGTCTTGTCCATATCGACGGCGAGAATCTTAATGTTGCCGATGTTGGCGTCCGATTCGTAAGTTTGCATAAAAATGCGCCTTTCGTTTCGAGATTGTTTCAGACGTTATAACCATCAACTAGTAGTCGAGCGTATTTTCGCAGGAATGGTGCGTATTTGCACCACGCTTCACAAAGTAATGAAAAAACTTTTCAGAAATTTGAATTTGTCGCTTGTGCTGCGGGCACTTTAGCGTAATATAGCGACCATCGAAAACGGAGACGGAAAAACAACCGCTTACCGAGTAAAAGGTACCGTTTACGATATTTGAATTGCGCCCGGCGATACGTGAAAGGAGAGGCAGATGCAGTTCGTAAAGATCATCACCACTGCAGACAATGCCATCCGACGCCAGCGCGCAATTTCCCGACGACGATAACAATCGTCTCTGTCCGCATGGGGCGAATTGCCTCAACAGAGTCATTTTGAGGTCGTTGGGTTTTAGCACGACATTGCTGCATGTTTCTAGGGCATGTATGTGCTGATTTTTGCTATTTAACCTGATATTGCACGGTATATGACCTTGAAATGACTTGCAACTGACCGATGTTCTAACTAGCTACCAAGGGCGAAAGGAAACAGCCATGAGCAAGGAAAAAGTCGTTCTCGCATATTCCGGTGGTCTTGATACATCCGTATGTGTCAAGTGGCTCCAGGACGAGAAGAATCTCGATGTCGTTTGCGTCTG
The DNA here is from genome assembly GCA_018376905.1 of Collinsella sp. GTDB lineage: Bacteria > Actinomycetota > Coriobacteriia > Coriobacteriales > Coriobacteriaceae > Collinsella. The sequence continues at coordinate 48,545 of JAHAAK010000013.1, forward strand.
CGGCAACGTGGGCCAGGAAGAGACCGGACTGGATGCCAAGAAGCAGAAGGCGCTCGACCTGGGCGTTCTCGATTGCCAGGTGCTCGACCTGCGCGACGAGTTCTCCGATGAGTTCCTGACCAAAGCCATCGCAGCAAACTCCATGTACGAGAACAAGTATCCGCTGCTCTCCGCCCTGTCTCGCCCGCTGCTTGCCAAGAAGCTTGTTGAGGTCGCCCACGAGTTTGGCGCGACCTACGTCGCCCACGGCTGCACCGGCAAGGGTAACGACCAGGTTCGTTTTGAGGCTGCCGTCAAGGCCCTCGACCCTGAGCTCAAGGTTATCGCCCCGGTGCGCGAGTGGGATCTGAAGTGCCGTCCCGACGAGGTCGCCTATGCCCACGCCCACAACGTGCCGGTTCCCGAGGGTGCCAACGATAACCCCTACTCCATCGACGACAACCTGTGGGGTCGCGCCATCGAGTGCGGTCACCTGGAGGACCCTTGGAATGAGCCGCTCGATGACGCTTGGGTTATGACCAAGAACCCCGAGGACACGCCTGACGCCCCGACCTATACCGAGATCGAGTTTGAGGCCGGCAAGCCTGTCGCCGTCGACGGCAAGAAGATGAAGCTCTCCGAGATCGTCATCGCCCTCAACAAGATTTCGGGCGACAACGGCTTTGGCCGTCTTGACCTGGTCGAGGATCGTCTGGTGGGCCTCAAGAGCCGCGAGTGCTATGAGGTTCCCGGCGCCCTGACGCTCATCACCGCCCACAAGGCGCTCGAGGACATCTGCGTCGAGGGCGACCTGCTCAAGACCAAGATCAAGCTCGAGCAGGATTGGGCCACCGCCGTGTACAACGGCCAGTGGTACAGCCCGCTCAAGAACGCGCTCGACGCCTTTATGGCCGATACCCAGAAGTTCGTGACCGGCACTGTCCGTCTGAAGTTCTTTAAGGGCAACTGCCATGTCGTCGGCCGCAAGAGTCCCTTCAGCCTCTACGACTACGGCCTGGCTACCTACGACCGCGACACCACGTTTGACGAGAAGGCCAGCGCCGGCTTTATCGAGATCGATACGCTGTCGCTCAAGACGTGGGCAAAGGTCCAGGGCCCCAGCTCTGCTGCCGCCCAGGCCTAGCGCCTCCTTCCCTTGGTATCCGCGCGGCCCATCCGCGTGATACATAACGGGCGCACGGGGTCCCTACCTTTCGTTATGCTTGCTGACACTTCTTAACATCGGTGGCCCCTACGTTCCGCCCGCATATATGATGCCGCAACTGTGGCTGAGTCCGAGCCCCGCCGGGGTTGTCCGGCGGGGCTCCTTCTATCAATTTGGCGGCTCTGCGCCTATATATATGAGGAGTATCCATTATGTTCAATGCTATCGCGCATGCTTTACTTGCCCTCGCGCCCGAGTTCGATGCTGCAAGGGTCGAGGACGTCCCTATGAGCCTGAAGGCCTGGATCGATGGTTCGCAGGGCAACATCCGGAGGGAGACGTTGGGCGCCAAGTGCATGGCGCGTCACTTCTTTGCAAATTAGCTACATGGCTCCGCACACGGTGGGGAATGTGTAAAACTAGCGGTTGAAAAATCGCTTTAGCGATATGGCGCATTGCTTTGGGCGCTTGTTTTGGTATTTGGAGAAAGGGGACGGTTCCATGGCTCTTTGGGGCGGTCGTTTTGAGGCAGGCGTGGCCGAGGTCACGCAGGAGTTTGGCGCGTCGCTGCCGGTCGACAAACATCTCTATAAGCAGGATATCGCCGGCTCTAAGGCGCATGCCAAAATGCTGGCGGCCCAGGGCATCATCAGTGCCGAGGACGAGCAGGCGATTGCCAAGGGCCTGACCGAAATCGAACAGGATATCGATGCCGGCAACTTCACCTTCGACATCAACGACGAAGACATTCATATGTCCATCGAGAGCGAGCTGACGCGTCGCATCGGCGAGGCCGGTAAGCGCTTGCATACCGGACGTTCGCGCAACGACCAGGTGGCGACCGATACGCGCCTGGGCGTCAAGGCGCTGGCCAAGGAGCTCATGGAGGCCAATCTTGAGCTGCGCCATGTGCTGGTGGATGCGGCCAAGAAGTACGACAAGGTGATTCTGCCGGGCTACACGCACATGCAACATGCTCAGCCCGTGCTGCTGTCGCATCACCTGCTGGCGTATTCCTGGATGTTCGCGCGCGACTTTACGCGTTTGAAGGCCGCCTTTGATGCTGCCGACAACTGCCCGCTGGGTGCCGCTGCGCTTGCCGGTACGAGCTATCCGCTCGATCGCCAGATGACGGCTGCCGAACTTGGCTTTGCGGGCGTGATCCCCAACTCGCTCGATGCCGTTTCCGACCGTGATTTTCTGCTCGATCTGCATTACGCCGGATCCGTCATGGCGATGCACCTGTCGCGTCTTTCCGAGGAGATCGTACTGTGGTCGAGCTCCGAATTTGGCTTTATCACGCTTTCCGACTCGTACTCCACTGGCTCGTCCATCATGCCGCAGAAGAAGAACCCCGACTTTGCCGAGCTTATCCGCGGCAAGAGCGGTCGCGTGTACGGCAACCTGGTGCAGCTGCTGGTAACCATGAAGGGCCTGCCGCTTGCTTATAACAAGGACTTGCAGGAGGACAAGGAGGGCGCGCTCGATACCGCCCATACGCTCATGCAGTGCCTGTCCGTTATGGCCGGAATGATTTCGACTTGGACCGTCAACGAGGATGCCATGGCGCGCGAGTGCGGCGTGGGGCACCTTGCCGCCACCGATGTTGCCGATTACCTGGCCAAGCGTGGCCTGCCGTTCCGCGAGGCACATGCCGTGGTGGGCCATCTGGTCCTGATGTGCGAGAAGCGCGGCTGCAATCTTGAGGACCTGCCGTTTGAGGTGTTCCAGGAGGCAAGCCCGCTCTTTGAGCGCGACATTACCGAGGCGCTCGATATCCCGTCGATTGTCGCCGCGCGCACGACCGAGGGCGGCACCGCTCCTGCCGCCGTTGCCGTGCAGTTGCAGCGTGCCGAGGCACAGCTCGTGGCTGACGAGGGCGTGTTTGGATCGCTGACCAAGGTCGTCGAGATGGGTCACGGGGCAAAGTAGAGGTTTGGCTGAAGCCGTTTTGGCCATGTATTGATAAATCGTTTTCGCTTTACGGGCGCCTGCTGATGTGGGAGCCCGTATTTTGTTGCTATGGGGGAGGGGCTTGTCGAGAACTTCTGTAGGACCTTTGGGCAGGTTGTGAAGGGGATACGTTCGCGGGCGGCAACCGACCGCCTGCTCTGTTCGGCGCGGTTGATGGGCGGTCGGATGGTACTCTAATCGGGCTTCGAAACAGAAGTGACACATATGGAGCGCTTTAATAAATTGCAACGTTTCAATAAACAGCTTTTTGTTTAACTGCAGCTAAAACTCTGTTACGATGCAGTCCAGGCGGGTGCCGGAATGGGACTTGGGCACGCGCGAACCTACTTGAAAGGCTACTTTTATGGCTATCGAGAAGACCTTCATCATGATTAAGCCCGACGCCGTGCGCGACCGCAAGATCGGCGAGATCGTTGCTCGCATTGAGCGCAGCGGCCTTGTCATCGAGCGCATGGAGATGACCACGCTCGAGCGCGCTACCGTCGAGGAGCACTACGCCCATCTGGCCGACAAGCCCTTCTTTGGCGGTCTCTGCGACTTTATGACGAGCGGTCCGGTCGTCAAGATGGTCGTTTCCGGTCTCTCCGCTGTTGCTAAGATGCGCACCCTCATGGGCGCTACCAACCCGCTTGAGGCTGCTCCTGGTACCATCCGCGGCGACTTTGCCGTCGATGTCAACGCCAACGTGATCCACGGCTCCGACTGCCTGGAGAACGCCGAGATTGAGATCAAGCGCTTCTTTGGCTAAACCAGCTTTGACTCCTTAAAGCTGTTAGCGTGTGGCTTGGGCGCCGCGGAACTCCATCCGCGGCGCCCTTTTATTCCAAAATCTATGCAGGGGCCCGCTCGGACATGTGTTCCGAGCGGGCCCCTGCTGTTAGCTTGTGGCACTGAATAGTTTAGGCTTCGTCGACGATCTTAAGGGCGCGCGTGTGATCGATCTCGTTGAGGAGGTTAACGCGACGCTCGTGACGACCGCCCTCAAACTCGGCGTCGAGCCACTCGTCGACGATCATCTTGGCGAGCTCGGAGCCCACGACGCGGGCGCCAAAAGCGAGCACGTTGGTATTGTTGTGCATGCGGGAGAGCTTGGCGCTGAAGGGCTCGGAGCACACGACGGCGCGTACGCCCTCGACCTTGTTGGCAGCCAGGCTGATACCGACGCCGGTGCCACAGATCAGGATGCCTAGATCGACGTCGCCGTTGGCAACGGCCTTACCCACCTTGTAGCCGGCGATGGGGTAGTCAAAGCTCTCGGAGGTGTCGGTGCCAAAGTTCACGACCTCGCAGCCGCGCTCCTTCAGGTGCTCGGAGATGATGTTCTTGAGCTCGACGGCGGCGTGGTCGTTACCGATACCGATCTTCATGGATAGTTCCTCTCTGGTCTGTGCGGCGAGATTGCTAAAGGTTTTACCGCGTTCGACTGCATGATAGCGCGACTTTTGTGTAAACGCTTGGGCGTTTTTTGGTCAAACGCTTTAGCATGCAACAAGACCGGTTTCTCATGAATGAATGCCGTCAGTTTGCGCCTGAATGCCGTCTACCGGAACCTGGGTTGCGGTTTTTGATGCATTGTTATCAAATAAAAGAGCTAATTATTATTGAGAGCCCAGCCCGTTATACAAGTAGGAGATACCTATGCCTGCCGATTCCCTTCGTGATGCCGCGTTTTGCGATGTTTTGAACCGCGAACTTGTTTGTGCACTCGGCTGCACCGAGCCCATTGCCGTTGCTTATGCAGCGGCGCTGGCGAGCCAGACGCTCGGTTGCGAACCCGATCATATGGATGTTGCCTGCTCGGGCAACATCATCAAGAACGTCAAGAGCGTGACCGTGCCCAACTCGGGCGGTATGCACGGTATTGAGGCCGCGGCCGTGCTGGGTGCCGTGGGCGGCGACGCCAAGAGCGCGCTCGAGGTGCTCGAGAGCGTCGATGACGCGGACCGCGCCCGCGTGGCCGAGCTGCTTGCCGATGCGGACTACTGCGATGTGTCGCTTGTCGAGGGTGTGCCCAACCTCTACATCAAGGTGACTGCCACGGCCGGAGGCCATACCGCGGTCGTCGAGATTACCGACCACCACACCAACGTCACATGCCATACGCTCGACGGTATCCCGGTATGCGGTAAGTCGGCGGGGGAGTGTGCCGCCTGCGCGGAGCGCGTGGTGGCCGAGCGCGCGGCAGATAACGCCGACACCCCTATGAGCATTGAGTCTATCATCGACTTTATCGAGGACGGTGACATTGAGGACGCCCGCGCTGCCGTTGAGCGTCAGATTGAGCTGAACGGTGCGATCAGTGCCGAGGGCCTGGCGCACGCTTGGGGCGCCGAGGTGGGCCGTACGCTGCTGGGTGCACGTGCCGATGACGTCGCCTGCCGTGCCCGCGCCCGTGCAGCCGCCGGGTCCGACGCCCGCATGAACGGCTGCGCGCTGCCGGTCGCCATTGTGTGCGGCTCGGGCAATCAGGGCATTACCTGCGCGCTGCCCGTTATGGAGTATGCCGAGTATCTGCGCTGCGACCACGATCGCCTGGTGCGCGCCGTGATGCTGTCCGATCTTATCGCTGTGCATATCAAGAGCTATATTGGTGCGCTCTCGGCGTTTTGCGGTGCTATTTGTGCCGCGTGCGGCGCCGGCGCTGCGATTACCTGGCTGTGCGGTGGTACGCGCGAGCAGATTGGCGCGACGGTCTCGAACACGCTCGGCAACGTTGGCGGCATCGTGTGCGATGGCGCCAAGGCAAGCTGTGCCGCCAAGATTTCCGCTGCCGTCGATGCGGCGATTTTGGGCCACGATATGGCCATGCAGGGCCGTGGCTTCCGTGCCGGCGAGGGCCTGATCCAGGATACCGTCGAGCAGACAATCGCCAGCATGGGCTACGTGGGCCGTGTGGGCATGAAAGATACCGACGTCGAGATCCTCAACATCATGATCGGCAAGACTCGAGTCTGCTAGTTACGCGGTTTTACCAAACCGCGTAACCAGTCGACGCTGCAAACGCCCCTAAGCGGCAATTTGCCTTTCAATCGTCGGGCATGGCCAGAAGGCCTATGCCCTCCTCTTTCAAGGCACATTGCTCGCTTAGGGGCGTTTTCGCTGACTTATGCTCAACCTGCGGCGTTATTTTGTTTGGAGCGAGGGGTCCTAAGACAGTTCGTTGGCTACTTGGTGTTCGTAGAAGGCTTCTACTACGGCGTTGAAGTTGCGGGCGAAGTCTTCCATGGTTCCGTGCCAGGTGGCTCGGCTGGGTTTTCCCTGGCCAACATAGGCAGTTTGAATGCCGCAGGCGGGACTGGGGAAGTCACGCTTGGGGTCGTTGCCCACCATAAGGACCTCGTGCGGCTCGAGTCCCATCACCTGAAGCTGCTCGAGATAGTAGGTGGCATCGGGCTTGCAGCGGGTGGTGTTTCCCATGTGCGTGACGAGCTCAAAGGGGGCGTCGGCCAGGTCGCCCCAACCCATGCGGCACTCGATGGCCCCCTGCGGAAAGCTGGGGTTGGTAAAGAGTGCGCAGCGCAGCCCTGCGTCCTGTACGGCCTGAAGCGCGGCGTGTGCGCCCGGCATGGCGTGGGCGTTAATGACATCGTCGTTCTTGTACGGAAGCACTTCGCGGTCGTAGTAGGTAAACGCCTCGTAGATGAGTGGGTCCGAGAGGCAAATGCCGCACCGGCGCTCAACCTCTTCTTGGTAGAACTCAAGATTGGTGCGGTTGTCCGTGCCGCTTCGGCGGTTGGCGTTGAGGTCGACCAGGATGGTGCCGAGGCGCGCCATCGTGCCACCGCGGCTGCGGCGCCCGATATCCGCGAGCATCGACGAGACATCCTTAAAATAGCGAAGGATGAACGCGTTGAGGTTGATGCTAAGAAGCGTCTCGTCCATATCGAAAACGACTGCTTTGAGCACGCGGGCACCTTTCTCGAAAAATCGTTCTAGAATCGTTGGCTCCGGATACTTTACCCCAAAGCTGTATGCCTGACTGCCTATCGTCAACTTATGGAGACGGTCGTCCACAAGATTGCGAAAAAGTCTCCATACGAGTAAAAAATCGCAGTTCACGCTTGAAATCGAAATGATTTCCCCGTAACCTATACGAACGTGATTGCATAAGCGTCACATTAGTATCTGTCGGCTCCCGAGTGTTCCTAAACGTTGTGTGCTTGTCGCACCCTTCTGTAGGTCCTAGCAATCGGGGCCCCGTAGTTCGAAAGGGGTCCACCTTTGAGTGAGATTCAGAACTCGTCCATTTTCTCTCTTGACGATGTCAATGAGGAGGAGATGAACAACCTCATCGACGGTACGATTACCGACTTTGATGAGGGCGATCTCGTTAACGGCACTGTCGTTAAGATCGAGCATGACGAGGTGCTCGTTGACATCGGATTCAAGTCCGAGGGCGTTATCCCGGTCCGCGAGCTGTCCATCCGCAAGGACGCTAACCCTGCAGACATCGTTGCACTCGGTGATCCCATCGAGGCTCTGGTTCTCCAGAAGGAGGACAAGGACGGTCGTCTGGTCCTGTCCAAGAAGCGTGCCGAGTACGAGCGTGCTTGGAACCGCATCGAGGAGAAGTTCAACTCCGGCGAGAACGTCGAGGGCGAGGTTATCGAGGTTGTCAAGGGCGGCCTGATCCTCGACATCGGCCTGCGTGGCTTCCTGCCCGCTTCCCTCGTCGACCTCCGTCGTGTCAAGGACCTCACCTCCTACATGGGCACCCGCATCGAGGCTCGCGTCATCGAGATGGACCGCAACCGCAACAACGTCGTCCTCTCCCGTCGCGTCGTGCTCGAGGAGTCCCGTAAGGCCGAGCGCTCCGAGATCCTGTCCAAGCTCAAGTCTGGCATGCGTCTCCAGGGCACCGTTTCCTCCATCGTCGACTTCGGCGCCTTCGTCGACCTCGGCGGTATCGACGGCCTCATCCACATCTCCGAGCTCTCCTGGAACCACGTCAACCATCCTTCCGAGGTTGTCAAGGTCGGCCAGGAGGTCGAGGTCGAGGTTCTCGACGTCGATCTCAACCGCGAGCGCATCTCCCTGGGTCTCAAGCAGACCACCGAGGATCCGTGGCGCGCGCTGGTCAAGAAGTACCCCGTCGGCGCTATCGTCGAGGGCACTGTGACCAAGCTTGTCCCGTTCGGCGCTTTCGTCGACCTGGGCGAGGGCATCGAGGGCTTGGTGCACATCTCCGAGATGGCCAACAAGCACGTCGATCAGCCTTCTCAGGTCACCCACGTGGGCGACAAGGTTCAGGTCAAGGTCATGGAGATCGACCTCGACCGTCGTCGTATCTCCCTGTCCATGAAGTCTGCTGCTGAGACTCTGGGCGTCGAGATCGAGGTTACCCCGCTGCCTTCCGAGAAGAAGGACGAGGAGACCGACGCCGAGTAAATCGGTTTGACGATCACTTGTTTTAAGGGATCCGTCCGCAATGGACGGGTCCCTTTTTGCATTTGTTGCTGAGGTGCGCGATGCTGCCCGTGCGCAATGCTGCCCGGGCTGTTCACAGGCTATTGGGTTGTCGGTGCATGAAAAATGCCGACATCCCGCCTCGGGGAGGAGGCGGGAACGCACCGAGTAGACGGAGGGGTGCGGAGCGCGGTCGCGTCTCGACTGACGACGTTGCCCATCGACGACTCTATTGTACTGCATAGCGCGGTTCTTGGTTTATCGTGTCGAACGCTTGTGTTATGCCATTGCCTGCGGCAACGGTGTGCTACACTCTTGCACTGCTGAGTGGGCCAGACGGTCGCGCGATGTGCTGCTTGCAGCACGCGTGAGGAAAGTCCGGGCTCCAGAGGGCGGGATGCCGGCTAACGGCCGGGCGGAGTGATCCGACGGAAAGCGCCGCAGAAAAGAAGACTCCCACCTGCGCCGCAAGGCGTAAAGGGAAAAGCTGAAACGGTGGTGTAAGAGACCACCAGCGTCGTGGCAACACGGCGGCTTGGCAAGCCCCATCCGGAGCAAGCGCGAATAGGAACGCTATGGGCCGGCCCGGTCCGCGTTCGGGTAGCGTGCGTGGAGCTGCATGGTAACGTGCAGACAAGATAAATGACCGTTCACGACAGAACCCGGCTTATAGGCCCACTCAGCTTTCTTGTCGACGCTGCGACGGCGTCAGCTGGCCGATTTGGCGCTCATTCGTCGGTCGCCGCCATAAGGCGTGCTCCCTCCTCTTTCGGGCCAAATCGACTCAGCTGACGCCGTCTCGCTTTCTTTGCCTGGTCATAAGCGCCCTCTTTTTTGTTGCAATGTCGTCTTTCAAGGCACCCTGCTCGCGCTGACGGGTTCTCGCTCATATGACCCAATCCGCTGTCAAGAGCCACAATGGCCCCGCCGACCGCTTGCAATCGGTCGGCGGGGCCTGCCGTTAACCCGTCCCGGTCCGC
>JAHAAK010000014.1 GCA_018376905.1 Collinsella sp.
CCTATGGCACTTCAACATCATTGTCGCAGCCCCGACCCGCGGTCACGAGCGGGGGCTCCTATCTTTTTAGTGCCCTCGGATTGGGTCATAGTGTCTGTCGGTGCCATAGCATCGACATTGCCATGATCCAGACCTGCTAAAAGATAGTCGTTGGGGACGTTCTTGTTTGACTGGTCATTTAAGAACGTCCCCAACGACTACGTAGCATGAGAGTGGATAATCTCCCGGTATGAGCCCATATTCATGCTCAAGGTGGGAGATTATCCACTCTCGTTTCGTTTGTTGATTTCGATGCCTACATTTGTAGGAACAGTTCGTGGAGGCGGGTGTCTTCGTCGAGTTCGGGGTGGAAGGTTACGCCGAGCTGGTTGTCTTGGCGGGCGGCGACGATGCGGCCATCGACTTCGGCCAGGGCCTCGGCATCGCCGTGCACCTCAACGATGCGGGGCGCGCGGATAAACGTCAGCGGCACTTCACCGTCGATGCCGGCTACCTGCCCCTTGGCTCGAAAGCTGCCGAGCTGCCTGCCGTAGGCATTGCGCTCGACAAGTACATCCATGGTTGCCAGGCGCGGCGTCCCCTTATCGTCGTGGGCGGCAAGGTCGCGCGCCAGCAGAATCAAGCCGGCGCAGGTGCCCAGGACGGGCATGCCTTCAGCGATACAGGCACGAAGCTCCTCGAGCATGCCCAACTCATCAAGCAGCTTCCCTTGAACGGTAGACTCGCCGCCGGGAAGTACCAGACGGTCAAAGTCCTGCTTCAAATCAGTCGCCTGCCTCAGCTCAATACAATGTGCGCCCAGCTCGGATAGCCTTGCCTCGTGCTCGGCAAAAGCACCTTGGACCGCCAGCACGGCGACTGTCTGGTCTGCGTAATCGCTCATGTGCGATCCTTTCTGCTGGACTAGCGCCCGCGCTCCTCCATGATGATCTCGATCTCGTCGGCGTTGATGCCGACCATGGCCTCGCCCAGGTCCTCAGAAAGCTCGGCGATGAGCTTGGCATCGGTGAAGTTTGCCACGGCCTTGACGATGGCGGCTGCGCGCTTGGCGGGGTCGCCGCTCTTAAAGATGCCCGAGCCGACAAAGACGCCTTCGGCGCCCAGCTGCATCATCAGCGCGGCGTCGGCGGGGGTCGCTACGCCGCCGGCGGCAAAGTTCACGACGGGAAGCTTTCCCGTGGCATGGACCTCGCGCACCAGCTCGACCGGAACCTGCAGTTGCTTGGCTGCCTCAAAGAGCTCGTCGTCGCGCAGGGCAACAACGTCGCGGATCTGCTTTTGGATTTTGCGCATGTGACGCACGGCCTGGACGACGTCGCCCGTACCCGGCTCACCCTTGGTGCGAATCATAGTGGCGCCCTCGGCAACACGGCGCAGCGCCTCGCCCAGATCGCGGGCGCCGCAGACAAATGGCACGTCAAACTGGGTCTTGTCGATGTGATAGACGTCATCGGCAGGGGAGAGAACCTCGGACTCGTCGATGTAATCGATCTCGATGGCCTGCAGGACCTGCGCCTCGACAATGTGACCGATGCGGCACTTGGCCATGACGGGGATGGAGACGGCCTCTTGGATGCCCTTGATCATCTTGGGGTCGCTCATGCGCGAGACGCCGCCTGCGGCGCGGATGTCGGCCGGGATGCGCTCGAGTGCCATGACGGCGCAGGCGCCTGCCTCCTCGGCGATACGTGCCTGCTCGGGCGTGGTGACGTCCATGATGACGCCGCCCTTGAGCATCTGCGCGAGTTCGCGATTGAGTTTGACGCGATCGGCCTTGCTGGTCTGTTCTGCCATGGTTGCTCCCTTGGTTGGCATGTGCATTGCTTGACGGAACATCCTATCGGGGAGCTGGGTATGGCAAAATACTCAGTTTTCGAGATAATAATAAGGTCAGCCTAATACCAGATTGAACAGCTCGATAAGGTCAGGTGGCAAACTCATGCTTGACTACAATTTGGAAAAACGCGGCGAAGCATCGCTTTATGAGTATGTTTACCAGCAAATTCGAGATGATATTGTTGCTGGACGTATTGCGGCGGGGGAGCATCTTCCGTCTAAGCGCGCATTTGCCAGTCATCTGGGAATCAGTGTCATTACCATCGAGAATGCATATAGCCAGTTACTTGCCGAGGGCTATATTTGCTCAATGCCGCGTCGTGGCTACTACGCTTGCAAGCTTCCGGATGCACCGGTTTTGCCTTTGGCTTCGCAGGGCATCGACCGAGATACCGTCTCTGTGGGCCTCAGCGCGCATGATGTCAACGGACAGGTCGAGCTGTTCGATGCACTTTCTCCTTCCGCTTTGGAGGCGGCGCGGCTTTGGCAAAGCGCACTACGGGCGACGCTGGCATCCGAAGATGAGCGCGAAATTTTTTCGCCCGCACCGGCGCAGGGCACCGCTCGGCTGCGACGCGCAATTGCTCACCACCTGCGTGGGACAAGGGGCATGAATGTCGATCCCAATAACATTGTTATCGGCGCTGGCGCCCAGCTGCTCGATACCATGTTGGTTCAGTTGCTTGGCGCTGACAAGGTGTATGCCGTTGAGGACCCGGGCTATTTACGTCTGACGCGCATCTATCAGGCTATGGGCTGCAAAGTTCGACATATCCCGTTGGATGATGAGGGCGTGGACTTGAGCGCTCTGCAGAAAACCGGGACCGATGTACTTCATCTGATGCCGTCCCATCAGTATCCGACCGGCCTTGTGACGAGCATTGCGCGGCGCTATGCGCTTCTGAGCTGGGCCGCCGAGCGACCAGGTCGGTATCTCATCGAAGATGACTTTGATTGTGAGTTTCGCCTTGCCGGGAAGCCGATTCCCGCGCTCGCGTCGATCGATGCCGCCCAGTCGGTTATCTACACCAACACGTTTTCGAAGAGCCTTTCATCGGCGTTGCGTTTGGCGTACATGGTGTTGCCCGATGAGTTAATGGAGCGGTTTAGGCGCAACCTTGGTTTCTACGCCTCGTCGGTGAGCTCTGTTGATCAGGTCGCTTTGGCGCGTTTGCTGGAATCGGGTGATTACGAGCGACATGTGAACCGCGTGCGCGTTCGTGCTCGCGAGGCGCGTGATGGCCTGATGGCGCTTGTGCGGAAGGTATTTCCGGCAGGAGAGGTCTCGATCGAGCATGCAGACGCGGGCCTTTACTGTATCGTGGTTGCGGAGCGTGGAGCGGGCGGAAGCTCTTTTGTGCGGGCCCTCACGCGCTCGAGTATCCCTTTTGTCGATATCAGTGACTGTTATTGGTGTGCCGATGGCGCATCTGTCCCTGAAAACTCAAGTCAAATTCTTGTTCAGTATGACGATTTGAGTCCAAAAGCGCTAAATACCTTGGAATCGCAGCTAATGGGAGCACTCTGCAACCTAAGTGAGTAGGCTTTTGGAACTTTGGCGACCAGGCAGTTTTGTAACAAGCTATCTACCTGCGGTTTTGAAAAGCAGGATGACCGGGCTGCTCGGGATGTTCAAAAAAGTCTACTCACTTGTCGCGCAAAGCGGTAGCGCACAGAGATGTGGTGTAAGAGGCGGGGCATGCCCCGCCTCCGCCCTTTCAAGAAAGGACGGGGACACCGCCTAGAATTCGTCGTTGGAGTAATGAAGGTGACGAATGGAAGGAAAGGCGATGCCCCAAGAAGAGAGTGTACTGCGCCTCGGCCGCGACGAGGCCCTCGAGGCGGCGAGGCTTTGGCAGGAGTGCGGCGACGCGCGCGAGTTCGCGTGCAGGATGCTGGGCAGCGTGATGAACGCGCTGATGGACTCCGAGGCCCAGCAGATGTGCGGCGCGAGCCGCAACGAGCGCAGCGACGGCAGGGAGAACAGCCGCAACGGCTACCGCCCCAGGTCGCTCAAGACCGCCGTGGGCGACGTGGAGCTCGAGATACCCAAGCTCAGGCACGGCACCTACTACCCCGAGGGCATGCTCGCGCGATGGTCGCGCGTCGACACATCGGTGGCCGCCATCGTGCAGGAGATGTACGTGTGCGGCGTGTCCACCCGCAAGGTCGAGCGCGTGGCGTCCAAGCTGGGCATATCCTCGCTGTCGAGCTCGGAGGTCTCGAGCCTCTGCTCCGACCTCGACGCCGAGGTGGCGGAGTTCCGCCGCCGCGACCTTTCGGGCACGCCGTGCTGCTACCTGTGGCTCGACGCCACCTACATGAGCTGCAGGGTCGGCTCGTCGGTCGTCTCGCAGGGCGTCGTGACCGCGATCGGGCTGGGCGCCGACGGGCGCAAGCACTTCCTGGGCTGCGACGTGGTCGACACCGAGAGCGAGGACTCCTGGGCGGCATTCCTCGGCGGGCTGCGCGAGCGCGGGCTGGCCGGCGTTCGCCTCGTGGTCTCCGACAGCCACGCCGGGCTCGTGGCCGCCGTCTCGCGCCTGTTCCAGGGCTGCGCCTGGCAGCGCTGCGTGACGCACCTGCAGCGCAACCTCCAGAGCGCCTGCTCGGGCAGGCCCGAGGACTCCAAGGCGGCCGTCAGGGACCTCGTGCACGCCGCGGTCTACCAGGACGACCCCGACCTCGCGCGCTGCGTGTGGGCCGAGGCGGCGCCCTGGGTGGCGTCGGTGTCCGCCAGGGCCGGCGAGGTCTTCGAGCGGGCCGAGGACTCCGCGCTGGCGTTCACGGCCTTCCCCAGGGCGCACTGGGCCAAGCTCCGCACCAACAACGTCCAGGAGCGCGCCAACCGCGAGATCAAGCGCCGCTACAGGGTCGTGCAGTCCTTCCCCTCGAGGGAGTCGATGCTGCGCCTGACGTGCGCGAGCCTCATGGAGACCGAGGGGCAGTGGTCCCAGCAGCGCGTGTTCTCCGAGGCCTCGGCCGCCGAGGGCTTCGCCGAGCCCGCGGACAGGCCGGCCCCGACAGAGGGGAGGCGCCGCGCGCTCGGGCGGCGCGCCAGGGAGATAGTGGACGAGATAGTCGAGAGGCGCGGTCTCAAGAAGGAGTAACATCGGGACTTGCAGCGACGGACCTCAGGACGCTCTTACACCACGTCTGCGCGCGCCACCCGCAAAGCTTCTGCATGAGAAAAAAAATGGGGTTTTCAACAGAACTTCGTCCAGCTCTCGGCAAGCTTTTGGCCAGTTGGGGAGGGCTGTTGAAAACTTGGCAGTCCGTTCGGCACCATTTTTGGCGCGTTCGCGCCAATGCGTGACTGACTGGGTTGAAATTCGTGTTTTCCTGTGCCTATGAAAGATCTACTTTGTGACATATCGGCTTTTAGGTACTGGCGTTTGCCCCCTCAGGTCCGCGCTCTGTGTCCGCCGCTTCCACGACCGGAAGAAGACCGGCAGCGATATGATCTCGCCCGCAACCCGACGGCTGCGGTCGCGCTCGGTTTTCCGTTGTATACATTGGTTCGGACGAGAAACAAACGGACTTGTCCTGCCAGCATTAGGCAGCGGCTGTTTCTTGGTGAGCTCCCCAGGGAATCCGTGCTGGAAACGGAGCATGGGTTTTTGGTTACATCTCCTCTACTGACGACATTCATCATGTCGCGGCATCTGACGGATCTTCAGCTTCTTTTGGTATTGGCGGAGATGTGTGGCTTGTTTGCGGTGTGTGCCCTGCCGGCGGCACTTGAGGCGGAGCTTTCGCGTGCAATTGATTCGGGCGCGATTTCGACAACGTTCGGTTGGGTGCGCTGCCCGTCCGAGGACGGCATCGCCTCAAATTTATGGCGTCGAGACGCTTTGGTTTTGGGCGGAGACCTTGACCGTTTTTGTTCAGATGTTTGCGGGATGCGTTGCGGCAATAGATTTATGGCGGTATCGCAACTCGTTCCATTGGGTGCCGCGTCGCCTTTTGAGGTCGAGGCGTATTTGTTGCTTGGACTGCCGCGAGCCCTGGGAGGCGAAGGTTTTTGCGGCATAGAGCTTAATGTTGAAGTGATGCTAAACACAAGTGCTCGAGCGATTGTGGAAAAGTCCCGTGTATATATCGACCTACTTCTTTCTTCGCCGGACGGCAGGCGACAGGTGGCCATTGAATGTCAGGGAAAGGCCTCGCACGGACGCGCAGGGGATGGCTTGCGTGACGCTGGCCGCATGACGGCCCTTCAGGCCATGGGCTACGATGTACTTCTCCTGACACACAGACAGATATCCGATGAGGATAGATTCCGCGCGATCGTTAAGGCCATATGCAGGATGCTCGATGCTGAATATCGTGATAAAAGCTCAGACGAGCAAAGGGCTGAGACATTACTCCGGTCTGAACTATTCGTTGACTGGACAAAATTGGGAGTAATCGACGGGAAGATGCCCGTTAGACACAAAACGGCTCAATCGTGGACGGCTGCGGTTCTAAGTGAGTAGACTTTTGGCACTTTGGCGACCAGGCCGTTTTGCAACAAGTCATTTACCTGCGGCTTTATAAAGCAATATGGGTGGTGTGCTCGGCAAGTTCCAAAAAGTCTACTCACTTAGTTTTTGACGAGAAGCCTATGCCGAAGGCGGTCCTATTTCAGGGCGTTAACAAGTTCGTGAGGCACGAAAAAGGCCCGAACCAATACGGTCCGGGCCTCATCGAGCTTGAGGTTATGTCTCAGGCGTTTGGCTTAGCCAAAGTAGCGCTTGAGCAGGCCGGCGAAAGCCTTGCCGTGGCGGGCCTCGTCGCGAGCCATCTCGTGCACGGTGTCGTGGATGGCATCAAGGCCAGCGGCCTTGGCACGCTTGGCAAGATCGGTCTTGCCGGCGGTGGCACCGTTCTCGGCCTCAACGCGCATCTCGAGGTTCTTCTTGGTGGAGTCGGTCACGACCTCGCCCAGGAGCTCAGCGAACTTGGCAGCGTGCTCGGCCTCCTCGTGGGCAGCCTTTTCCCAGTACAGGCCGATCTCGGGATAGCCCTCGCGATGAGCGACGCGCGCCATGGCCAGGTACATACCGACCTCGGAGCACTCGCCCTCAAAGTTGGCGCGCAGGTCGGCAACGATGTCCTCGGAGACGCCCTCCATCTTGGCGACGCCCACGACGTGCTCGGCAGCCCACTCGAGCTGACCCTCCTCCTGCTTCAGGAAGCGAGAACCGGGAACGCCGCACTGGGGGCACTTGAAGTCCTCGGGCAGCTGGTCGCCGTCGAACTCTTCCACATAACCGCAAACGGGGCAAACAAACTTCATGATTCGATCCTTTCGATCGATGGCGATTGTGCGCTCGTCCGGTCCCGTAAGGGCCCTCTCCGGACGTGCGTCTTGACGAGTTCTATTATCCATAAATGCAACCAAATGTGAAGCCTATTAGGAATGATTTTTAATAAAACAATTTCGAGATATGAAGATGTTGATTGATTAACGATTGGGAGGCCGTCTGCGATCTTTGCTGAGTACAATCGGGCGAGCAAATGTTGACCTATCAACAAATGAAGGAGTTTCCTTTATGCATCTAGCCCGTCGTGCCTGGTGCCGAACATATCAGACGGTTTTTCGCATTGCATTGCCGATCCTGCCCTATACCGAGCCGCGCATTTTAGAGCATGCCGAGGATGTGCCCGCGGTGCTTCAAAAGCGCTCGATCCAGAAGGTCCTTATCGTAACGGATCCCGGCATTGCCCGTCTGGGGCTCACGGCACCGCTCGAGGCGGCGCTCGCATCCAGGGGGATTGGCGTTACGGTCTATGCCGAAACGCGTACAAACCCTACGGTTTCAAACGTGGAGGAAGCGGCGTCCCTGTATCGAGAGAGTGCCTGCCGGGCCATTATCGGCTTTGGCGGAGGATCAGCCATGGACTGCGCCAAGGGCGTAGGCGCACGCATTGCGCAGCCAAACAAGCCCATCAACAAGATGCGCGGCCTGCTGCGGATTCATCGTCGCCTGCCGCTGCTCATCGCCGTCCCCACCACGGCAGGCACGGGAAGCGAGGTCACACTTGCGGCGGTAATTACCGATGACGAGACGCACTACAAGTACCCCATTAACGACTTTGTGCTTATTCCGCGCTTTGCGGTGCACGACCCCGAGTTTACGCGCGGTCTGCCCGCCTCCATTACGGGGCAGACGGGTATGGACGCCCTGACGCATGCCGTCGAGGCCTTTATCGGGCGAAGCACCACGTCCTATACGCGCAAGATGGCACGACAGGCGGTGCAGCTCATCCACGACAATTTGCTCGAGGCCTATGAGCATGGCGACGACATGCGTGCGCGTCGCAATATGCTTTCGGCGGCGTATAAGGCGGGAGTTGCCTTTACGCGCTCCTATGTTGGATACGTTCATGCCATCGCGCACAGTCTAGGCGGCCGATACGGAATTCCGCACGGTTTGGCCAACGCGATCATCCTGCCGCACATGCTTCGCGCTTATGGTGACGCCGCCGCCCCCAAGCTTGCCGATCTTGCTCGCATGGCGGGCATTGCGCCGGCTACCGCGCAGGACAGTCTTGCGGCCGAGGCCTTTATCGATTGGGTCGACCGCATGAACGAGGCCCTGGGAATCCCCAAATATGTCTCGGGTATTCGCCGCTCCGATATTCCGCAAATGGCGGCCCATGCCGATGCCGAGGCCAATCCCCTGTACCCCGTTCCACTTTTGATGGACCGCTCGGAGCTCGAGCATATGTACGAGGTCGTCGCGGGTGGTATGTTTGAGGACGAGAACTAGGAGGGTGCCATGAACACCGAGGAAATTGCGCGCATCGTCGGCGATCAGCGCGCCTACTTTAAGACGCACGCCACGTTTGATGTCGATGCTCGACGTCGCGCACTCGTGAGTTTACGCGATGCGGTGCGGGCCCACGAGGCCGATATCGCTCATGCGCTCAAGACCGATTTGGGAAAGTCGCATGACGAGGCCTATATGTGCGAGATTGGCACATCGCTTTCCGAGATTCGACATCAGATTGCGCATGTGGCCCGATGGAGTCGTCCGCGCCTGCGTCCGTGCGACCTCGCTAACGCCGTGAGCGTGTGCAAAACGCAAACCGTGCCCTATGGCGTCACGCTCATCATGGCGCCCTGGAACTATCCGTTTTTGCTGACGCTCGAGCCGCTCGCTGGCGCCCTTGCCGCGGGCAATACCGTGGTCATCAAGCCGAGCGCCTATGCTCCGGCATCGAGCGCGGTGCTCAGGCAAATCTGTGAAGAGGCATTTGATCCGCGCCTGGTGACGGTTGTCGAGGGCGGGCGCGCCGAGAACGAAGCGCTGCTCGATGAGCACTGGGACAAGATCTTCTTTACCGGTAGCGTTCCGGTTGGCAAGCTCGTCATGGAGCGCGCAAGTAAAAACCTTACGCCCGTGACGCTTGAGCTGGGCGGAAAGAGTCCCTGCATCGTGGATGCGACGGCAAACTTGAAGGTCGCGGCACGGCGCATCGCCTTTGGTAAATGGCTCAACGTGGGGCAGACCTGCGTGGCGCCCGACTACCTGCTGGTCGATACGCGCGCGCACGACGAGCTGCTGGGCCTCATCAAGGAGGAGGTCCGTCGCATGTTTGGCGAACATCCACTCGACAATGAGGATTACGGACATATCGTCAACGCCAAGCATTTTGCGCGTGCGCGCGGGCTGATCGATCCCGATAAGGTCGTGCTTGGAGGTGCCGCGCGCGAGGCTTCGCTCAAGATTGAGCCGACAATTTTGGACGGCGTGGCCCCCGCTGACGCCGTGATGCAGGAGGAGATCTTCGGTCCCATCTTGCCGGTGCTGACGTTTGAGAGCCTAGACGAGGCCGAAGCGTTTATTACGGATCGTCCGACGCCGCTGGCCCTGTATATCTTTAGCCAGGATCGTGCGGTTCAGCAACGCTTTGTGCGCTACGTGCCCTTTGGCGGCGGCTGCGTCAACGACACCATCATGCACTTGGCTACGAGCCATATGGGCTTTGGCGGCATGGGCGCGAGCGGTATGGGGCAGTACCATGGACGCGAGAGCTTCGATACGTTTAGCCACAAGAAGAGCATCGTGAACAAGGCAACTTGGCTGGACGTGCCGTTTCGGTATGCGCCCTACGCAAGCTGGAAGCACAAGTTCGTGCGCATGTTTGTGCATTAGAAAAGGGCGCAGGTAATACGAACAAGTGTTCCTATTACCTGCATTTTGCGTTAGACTACTGTTATGGAGCACGGATGGGCCAACTCCCTTTAGAAGGGATTTGGTATGAACGTAAGCGATGTTATTTCGTTATTGGCGTTGTTGATTGCGGCTATCGAACTCGGTCTGTTTATCGGCCGAATGAAATAGCCGCCCCCGCGTAAGCGAAGACGGCCACTTCTCACGATGAAAACGTGTATCGGAGTTGGCAAGACCCGCGGCAACGGGTGCCATCCGTGTTCCTATCTTATCTGCAAGCGTTCTGTCGCGCAAGCGTTGAGGCAAACGATTGAAGGACGCAGACAGGATGTATTTGTGTCCGCACGGGACCGTAGACTTCTCAATAAGGTTACACACCGGTTTATCCGGCCGTTAGAGGAGCTGCTATGTACGAGCCTTCACGTGTTCTTCTGTCATTTCACATTGCAGGATTTCAGTATGCCGATGGCGCCTTGGTCCTGGGCGATCTTAAAGCGGGCGATAAGCTGACGCTGTGTGCCGAGCGCGATAATCCCCATGACCCTGAGGCGGTTGCGATCTATTACGGCAACACCAAGCTTGGCTATGTTCCGGGAAACGAGGTCGGCCCACTGTCCTTGATGATGTATTACGGCCACGAGGACGTATTTGAGGCTCGCGTGCAACAGGTTGCTCCCGAGCGCAGCCCGTGGCACCAGGTGCGCGTTGGCCTCTATGTGGTGGATGCTCGCTAGTCGGCAAGGGAGGCGGCCATGTTTGATGACGACGACCTATTCAATCTGACAGACGATTCGTTTGAGTGGGATCTGCTACTCGATGACGATGAGTTGGAGCAGGATCGTAGGAAACGGCAGGGCAAGAAAACTCAGGGTGACGCTTCGAAAAAGCAAGACAAACGCCGCCGCGGCCTGTTCGGCGGGCTCTTTGGCTAACCGCCGTATCGCTGTGTCTGTATACTTAGCACGAGTTTGACGCGTTGCGAAATGAGGGCATAGACGATGATGTGGTTTACCGCCGACTTGCACCTGGGCGATACGAATATCTTGCACGACATGGATCGGCCGTTTGATTCGGTCGAGGAGATGAACCGCAAGGTCATCGATGCCATCAATGAGTGCGTGGCCGCGGACGACCGCCTCTATATTCTGGGTGACTTTACCTATCGTTTGCCCCTAGCGGACGCCGTGCACCTGCGCGAGCGTATCGAATGCAAGAATGTGACGCTCATCTGCGGTAACCATGACGGCGACTGGGAAGATCCCGACGCCCCGCAAATTTGGGAAGACGTGCGCGATTACCTGGAGGTTGCTCCCGGCTATGCCAAGGGCCATCGTCTGGTGATGAGCCATTACCCCATGCTCAGCTGGAATGGTAAGGCGCGTGGTGCCATCATGCTACACGGGCATATCCACAGCAGAGGAGACCGCACCAACGTGCGCAACCGCGACCGCGAACGTCCTATCTTTCGCTACGATGTCGGCCTCGACGCCAACGAGTACAAGCCCGTAAGCCGCGACCAGATTCTTAGCTTCTTTGGGCTATAGGGCGCCAGAACCACCACAATAGGGATAGGCACCTTTGCGGTGGTTCCGGCGCCGTTGCCATTATGGCGGCGGCGCCTTTTTTGTCCGTGCAGCGCGGTAGAGTGTAGGCGGTTGAAATTTGCGTTCATCGAGGAGCTGCTATGAATGAGATCAAGTGCCCGCATTGTGGCGAAGTCTTTAAGGTCGATGCGTCTGGCTATGCGGATATTGTCAAGCAAGTGCGCGATGCCGAGTTTTCGCGCGACCTGGATGAGCGTGTGAAGGCAGTCCAGCGCGAGGGCGAGCAGGCGCTGGAGCTTGAGCGCTCGCGTTTGACGGCTGCCTTGCAAAAGGCAGAGTCTCAGCGCAACGCTCAGCTTATCGAGCAGAAGAACGCTGCAGCTCAACAGCTGGCACAAGAGGTTGCCAAGCGCGATGCTGAGCTTGCCGAGCTGCGCGCCAAGCTCGAGGGCGCTGCCGCAGAGCGCGAGAGTGCAAGCCAGCGCGCGGCGGTTGAGGCCCGTGCCGACGCTCAAAAGGAAAACGCCGAGCTTCAGCGAGAAATCGACAATTTGCGTGCGCAGCTGGAGCGCAAAGATGACGAAGCTAAGCTCGTCGAGTCGGCGGCGCGCAACGCTGCTCAAAACGATTTAGCTGCACGTGATGCTCAGATTGCCGAGCTGCAGGCCAGGCTTGCCGCGGCGGACAAGGCCCAGGAGATGGCGCTTGCCGCCGCTGCGGCTGAGTCGCAGCGCGAGCTCGATGCCGCTCGCAGCGAGGCCGAGCGCGCGCTTACTGACTATCGCGCGAAGGTGCAAGAGAAGTTTTCCGCCGCAAAGGCTCAGTCCGAGCAAGAGGCTGAGGGTCTGCGCGCCCAGCTGCGCGAGCAGGAGCTGATGGCAAAAATGAACCTGTCGGAGGCGGTCGCCGCGGCGGAGCGAGAGCGTGATGAGGCGCGTGCCAAACTGACGAGCGAGCTGGCGGTGCGCGATTCTCGCGAGGAACAGGCCAAGGCGGCACACGAGCTCGAGCTTGCGCAGGCCAAGCGCGCGAGCGATGACCTGATTCGCTACAAGGACGAAGAGATCGAGCGCCTTAAGGACATGAAGGTCCGCCTGTCCACCAAGATGGTGGGCGAGTCGCTCGAGCAGCACTGCGAGACCGAGTTTAACCGCCTGCGCATGACGGCGTTTCCCAACGCGTACTTCGAGAAGGACAACGATGCGTCCGAGGGCACCAAGGGCGACTTCATTTTCCGTGAGTGCGACGCGAGCGGCAACGAGGTCATTTCGATTATGTTCGAGATGAAAAACGAGAACGACGAGACTGCGACCAAGCATAAAAACGAGGACTTCTTTAAGAAACTCGATCACGATCGTCGCCAGAAAGGCTGTGAGTACGCGGTGCTCTGCACGTTGCTCGAACCCGAGAGCGAGCTTTACAACGCCGGCATCGTGGACGTGAGCTATCGCTACGAGAAGATGTACGTGATTCGCCCACAGTTCTTTATTCCCATGATCACGCTTCTTCGCAACGCCGCCATGGGTTCGCTGCGCTATAAGCAGGAACTGGCGGAGTACAAACAGCAGAATATCGACGTCACGAACTTCGAAGCCAAGATGGAGAAGTTCAAGAATGATTTCGGTCGCAACTACGAGATCGCGAGCCGCAAGTTCCAAACGGCGATTGATGAGATCGACAAGACGATTAGCCACCTGCAGAAAACCAAGGAGGCGTTGCTGTCCTCCGAGAACAATCTGCGCCTAGCCAACAAGAAGGCGGACGATCTTACCATTCGCAAGCTCACGTGGGGCAACAAGACCATGAAGGCCGCGTTTGACGAGGCGCGCGGGGCTGCGACAGAGACAAACGATGAGCCAGCCGAGGCGGATTCGTATGAGGTCGAGGGTGCCGAGTAAGGCATAGCGTATAGCGCAAAAGCGGGGCCGCTGGCTATATTGCCAGCGGCCCCGCTTCGTTTCGTTCCAGTATGTTCGGCTAGTCCTCGAGCAGGTCCTCGATAAAGCCGACGCGGTAGTTTTTGAAGATGACCTCGCCGCCGTCTTGCGTGGCGTCCAGATCGACATCGCCCATGATGCCAAAATCGTGGTCGCCATCCTCGTCGGCAAAGATCTGGTGCACGTGCCATACGTGCGCGGTCTTCTCGTCGGACTCGTCAATGGAAAACATCGCGGCGCTGTGGGCATCTCCGTCGGTGAGGATTTCCTCGTGCTGCTCGTGGTAAGCGTCGAGTGCTTTTTGCCAGCGGATCTCGCTCATGCCCCAGTCGTCGTCGAGCTCGCCCAGGTCGCGAACGTGCTCGCGGGCGGCAAGGGTCACGCGGCGGAAGAGCGCGTTGCGCACCAATAGCGTGCAGCCGCGACGGTCCGCCACGACCTCGTCGATGCCCTGCGGCGGCGCAGCATCGAGGGCTGCCGGGTTGCCGGCGTTCTCCCACTCATCCACCAGGCTCGAGTCCACCGAGCGCACCACAAAGCCCAGCCACGAGATAATGTCGCGCAGGCGCTCGTCGCGCTTCTCGATGGGCACGGTGCGGTCGAGTGAACGGTAGGCCTCTGCCAGGTAACGCAGCAAAATGCCCTCGGAGCGGGCGATGCCGAGCTTTTGGATATAGCCCTTAAAGTCGCTCGCGCTCTCCAGCATGTCGCGCAGGACGCTCTTGGGCGAGAGCTGGTAGTCGTTGGCCCAAGGTACTTCTTGGCAGTACTTGTCGAAGGCGGCATCGAGCAAGTCCTCGAGCGGCTTTTCGTAGGTGACATCCTGGATGCGCTCCAGGCGTTCCTCATATTCGACGCCGTCAGCCTTCATTTCGGCCATCGCGCGGTCGCGCGCGGCGCGCTCCTGTGCGCGCAGCACCTGCTTGGGATCCTCGAGCGTTGCCTCGACCATCGAGATCAGATCCATGGTATAGGTCTCGCTCTCGGGGTCGAGCAGCTCCAACGCGGCAAGCAAGAACGGCGAGAGCGGCTGATCGAGTGCGAAGTCCTCGGGCAGATCGACCGTCAGCGCGTAGTCGATGTCCGGCGCGGCGTCAGCCGGAGCGTCGGGCGCGGGCGGCACCTCGGTGCGAACGACGACGCCGGAATCGATGAGTGTGGCGAAGATTTCGTCGGCGCGAACCTCGAGCTTGGCCTTTTCCTCGGGAGTCTGCAGGCTCGTTTCGATGAGGTCGTGTACGCGGGCTCGGGCATCGCCGCCCTGCTCGACCACGCTAATCACCATGGAGTGTGTGATGCGAAGGCGCGGCTTGAGCGTCTCGGGCTGCGTCTCGATCAGGCGCTCAAAGGTCTGCTTGTTCCAGGTGACAAAGCCCTCGGGGGCCTTTTTCTTTTTAATCTTGCGGAGCTTCTTGGGGTCGTCGCCCGCCTTGGCCATGAGCTTAGCGTTCTCGATCTCGTGCTCCGGGGCCTCGGCGATGACCATGCCCTCGGTATCGAAGCCCGAACGGCCGGCGCGACCAGCGATCTGATGGAACTCGCGGGCGCGCAGGCGACGCATCTTGTAGCCGTCGAACTTGGTGAGCGCGGTGAGTACCACGGTGTGGATGGGTACGTTGATGCCGACGCCGAGCGTATCGGTGCCGCAGATGACGGGCAGCAGGCCCTGCTGCGCCAGGCGCTCCACCAGCAGGCGATAGCGCGGCAACATGCCGGCATGGTGCACGCCGACGCCGCATCCAAGCAGGCGTTTGAGAATCTTACCAAAGGCCGTGGAGAAGCTCGTCCCCTTTGCCGCTTCTTTGATGGCCTCGCGCTGCTCCTTGCTGGCGATGCCAAAATTGGCGAGCGACTGTGCCGTTGCAAGGGCGGCATCCTGGCTAAAGTGCACGATATAGAGCGGGGCCTCGCCGCGGCGCATGGCGAGCTCGACCGTG
This sequence comes from Collinsella sp., assembly GCA_018376905.1. GTDB lineage: Bacteria > Actinomycetota > Coriobacteriia > Coriobacteriales > Coriobacteriaceae > Collinsella. The sequence goes on from JAHAAK010000014.1 coordinate 15,420, forward strand.
CCCTCGAGGGAGGTCGTCACGTAGTCGTAGCTCAGCGGCACGGGGCGCGGGGCATCGACGACCAAGTCGCAGGTAGCACCGGTGTGTTCCTCGAGTGAGGCGGCGATGGCAGTGACATCGCCGAGCGTGGCGCTCATGAGCATGAATTGCGTGTGGGGCAGGGTGAGCAGCGGCACCTGCCAAGCCCAACCGCGGTCGGGGTCGGCAAAGTAGTGGAACTCGTCCATGGCCACGCAGCCCACGTCGGCATCTTCGCTCTCGCGCAGTGCGTCGTTGGCAAGGATCTCTGCCGTGCAGCAGATGACGGGTGCCTTGGTGTTGATATGCGTGTCGCCGGTAATCATGCCTACGTTATCGCGGCCGAGCACCTGCACAAGGTCGAAAAACTTCTCGCTGACCAGAGCCTTGATGGGAGCCGTGTAGTAGCAGCGCTTGCCCTGCGCCATGCCCATAAAGAGCATTCCCAGCGCGACGAGCGATTTACCCGATCCGGTCGGTGTTCCCAAAATGACATGGTCACCGGCGGCTAGATCCATGAGGGCCTCTTCCTGGTGGTCCCACAGCTCAATACCGCGATCGCTCGTCCATTCAAAGAAACGTTCGAAGGCCTGATCGGGCGTGAGCCACGGTTCGGGCTCACTGCCATCCTCGGGCTCCCACCAGGTGGGGGAGAGCGCGCCGAGCGAACCGAACTCGGCTTCGGTTCCCGTGCCGCCCGAGAATGAGCTGGCGGCTCCGGCGCCGGAAACGGTGCTGGCGGTGGTGTCTGTCGTGGTCTGTGCCATGTGGTTGCTTTCTCTCGCGTTTGTCCGCCAACTATTATGGCGTAGCGTCGCATCGATGCGTTCGCAGGCAAGAAAATGCAGGAAATGGGCGTTCTGCCCAGCCGTTTGGTGCAGTTGCCAGCTAAGTGAGTAGACTTTTTGCAATATCGCGAGCATATGGCTTTTGCGCAAGGGCTCTACCTGCGGTTTTAGTATTGGTTATGCGGGTTGTGCTTGGCTATTGCAAAAAAGTCTACTCACTTAGATTTGAGGGTCGTTTGTTGGCGTCTATTCGCGCTTGTTTGCCGACGTCGCGACCATCAGAAGCCCCTAGGATCCTGCGGTAGGCGCTTCTTGCCCTTGCGGGCACGGTTTCTAAAGTTCTCGACGGCCTCTTCCATGCCCAGAGGCACATAGGCGAGCTCATCGAGGTTATCGGGCAGGTAGCAGGCTAGGCTTTGCTCCTGCGCGCGCCCCGCCGCGAGCTGTTCATCGCTGGGCTGCGCTCCAGGTGTGGCGCAAATGCCATAGACGGCGGCGCCCATCTCGCGCGTGCGGCGCTCGTACTCGGTCTCGGGATGCTCGGGATGGTCGCGGCGGACGTTGTCGCTTACCCAAAGCGTGTCGTAGCCGGCCACGGTAAACTGCCCTAGGGCGTAGTCGCGCAATGGCTTGCTGTCGGTGCGCAGCGTGACGGTGGCGCCGGCTGCAAAGAGCGGGCGGTAGAGCATCAGATGGTCGACATGGACGAGTCGTTTTTTGGCGTACTTGGCCTTGGGCTGCGGCGTGGGAAAGTTAATGGTGATGACATCGAGCTCGCCTGCGGCAAACAGCTGCGGCAGCGATGCGGCGCCTCGGGGCAGGACGAGTGCGTTGGTCAGTTCCTGCTCGCAGATTTTCTGTGCGGCATAGGCGATGCAGATGGGCTCCTGGTCCATACCGATAAAGAGGGTGTTTGGCTCGTGGACCGCGCGCTCTACAAGGTACGTTCCCTTGCCACAGCCAAGATCCAGGTGAAGGTGTTCAAAGGGCTTGCCGCCTGCGGGCGCACAGGCCCCGCGCCAATCTCCGGCATAGGCCTCGGGGTTCGTCTCAATTGCATCGGCGTAGCGCTCCAGGCGCTCCTCGAGCACAAAGTTCTTAGGCGTGCGAACGTGGACGGCTCCCATGAGGCTCCTTGGTCATAAGTATGGAACGCATAGCCGCGCGTTCCGTCAATGGGTTGAAAAAGGGTGGGCATAGTTTGCCCGAAAGATGCGGTGTGGCTCGGTGGCGAGTCGTCGGTGCCTACAGGCGTTTGAGGATTACATAGCGGTTGAGCTCTCCGCTGCGACCGTCGGCATGGAAGCGCTCAAGCTCGCGTACGGGGACCTCGCCGCTCTTGTAGAACGTGCGGACGCCGCGCACCAGGTCGGTAATCTGCTGATCGTCAAAGTGATGGCAATAGCGGTAGGCGTGGCGGTCGTTTTGCCAGCCAATGAGGTGGTCGCCGGCTTCAAACTGCGCTGAATCGTAACCCTCAAACGGCGGGGTGAGCTCGGCGCGGGCCTCGGCTCGAACGGCCTTGCGCGCCATGCGCTCGTCGTTCATAAACTCCCAAAAGCTGATGGCGATGATGCCGCCTGGGCGCGTCTGGCGCACCAGGGCGTCGAGCACGCGTACGCGGTACTCGCACGACGGCACGTGGTGCATAAAGCCAAAGCAGACTGAGATGTCGGCGAGCGGGGCGTCGAAAAGCGCGTCAGGCGCCTCGGCGGGATTGAGTTTCATGAGGGCATCGAGCACGTCGAGCTCCTGGAAGTGCAGGTTGGGAATGCGCAGCGCGTGGCCATGTGCATCGATGGCCAGGTCTTGGCACGAGTCGACGCCGTAAAACTCAAACGGGCAGCTGGCATCTGCCGAGGGGTTTGCGCCGTCGACGCCCTTGGCGGCAAGTGCGCCGCCGGCGGCAAAGTTCTCGAATCGCATATTGCCGCAGGCGAGATCGAAGACGCGGACGGGATGCTCAATCGTGGCGACATCGAGCTGTTCGAGCGCGATGTCCATGGTGCGCACCCAGCCGGGCCACGGGGCCTGGCGCGTATCGGAGAAGGAGGCGGAGTGCTCGCGATAGAACGTGTTGTTGAGCTGGATGAGCGATGAGGCGAAATCGCGGTTCACGGCGCGGAACTCCCTCCGTTGGCGGTGCGAAATAAACAGTACGACCATACTACCGTTAACGCCGCAACGGGGACAACCGAGCTGCGGGTCATTGCTTTGTTTAGACACATTTCCGCAGCTCATATGTGCCCGCAACCGCCGGTTGTCAAAAATCTCACTAGAATAGGTGGCATGCTTTTGGCGGTGGCGGATAGATTTTTAACTGTGCAAGGCGCCTTAAGAACAAAAACGGTCCGGCGGCACGGCTGGCATCACATAGGAGGAACCATGAATGTAGAAACTGCGCAGCGGCTCGCCGACCTTCGCCGCAGCAAAGGCTTTAGCCAAGAAGGGCTGGCGCGAAAGCTGGGGCTGTCGCGCCAGGCGGTCAGTAAATGGGAGCGCGCGGAGAGCTCACCCGATACCGAGAACCTGATCTCGCTCGCCAAACTCTATGGCGTGAGCTTGGACGAGTTGCTCAATCCGAGCGACGAGATTGAGGACGATATCGAGTTTGAGAACGAGGACCGCGCCCGTCAGCGCGAGGCCGAGGCGGCAGAGCGTGCTCGCACCCATGAGGCGGCGGCGCGCGCTACCGAGGCGGCAACACAGGCGAGTGATGCTGCGGCCAAGGCGGCGCAAGCGGCAAGCTGGAGTGCACAGGCCGCCAATGCCGCTACGGCGCAGGCGACGAGTGGCACCGCGGTTGGCTCGACTCCGGCGAAGGGGCCGTTCCAGTCGTTCCCGTATTGGGCCGTGTGCTGGCTGCTGTTCTTTTTGCTGATGTTCCTGTTTGGTGCCGGCCCCTTTGCCGCACTGATCTTCTTTACGATTCCCATCTATCACTGGGTGGCACGTGCGCTCGATGGCGATTGGGCGCGCGGGGATATTCAGGTTGGTCCGGCGTCGGTGGCGATCAAGGCCCAGGGGAAGGATGCTTCTGCGGAACCTGATGCTGACGTGGCTACCACGACCACCGCTGAGCCATGTGCCAAAGAGGGTGACGAATGATGAAGCTTTCGCATGAATCCAAGGTACGCCTGGGTGTTGGCATCGGAGCGTTTGTGCTCATTGTTGGGCTTGTCTTTGGCGTTTCGCGGACATTGATTCATTTTGATGGCCCGTGGGATCTCGACGATGTTGTATCCGGCCTGTCTGGTATGGACGATGTGGTGGACGAGGGCGATCTTTTGGATGACGGTAACTATTCCGCTCAGCCTCAGCAGCTTTCGAGCGAAACCTTTGATGCCGATGCGTTCACATCGCTTGACTTGGACGTGACGTCGGGCACGGTCGAGGTCAAACACGTCTCCGGCGGGCCAGTGCGCGTAATTGAAAGCGGTCGCGTGGCAACGGGGACCGTTGCCTTCGATGCGGCAACCCAGAACCTGGCCGAAATCGAGGGCTCTACGCTCAAGATTCGCCAGTTCGATTGCGATGACGAGCGCGCCATTGACCGCACGGTTACCGTCGAACTGCCGCGCGAAGTTGCCGATAACATGGTGGGCATTACAGCGAATGTAGAATCGGGCGACCTGACGGTCGCGGGCATTGCGTGTCATGACCTCAACCTGACTTTGGACTCTGGAGACGTTGAGTTTACGGGCACCGTGACCGATACCCTGAATGCCGAGGTCGGTTCGGGCGATGTGACGTTCGAGCTCTACCAGGCCCCCGCGAAGTCGATGGACGTGAGTGTGGGCTCGGGCGATGTGGAGATGACGGTTCCGAACTCGACGGGCTTTAAGGCGAGCCTCACCTTGGGCAGTGGCGACTTCGAGAGCGATTTCCTTCCGCTTGGCTACGACGGCGAGACCATTTTGAATCTTGAATTCGATAACGGCGATAAGTCTGCTACGTATCGTTTTGAGGTCGGTTCGGGCGACATGTCGTTTGATCCGGAGTGACATGCGGTTTTCGGAGATCGGTACATATAGGCATGCTCTTTGATGGAGGCGCCGGAGCCGTGGTCGGCTTCGGCGCCTTTGCCTTTACAATGGGGACATGGAACAGATTATCTTGAACATACTCGAGGCTCTGCGTCACGGCGAGACCGTGGACGACAAGGCGCTCGTCAAACTGATACATGCCGAGGCGCGCCGTGAGGGTGCCGACAAACGCGATTTGGCCAAGCGCCGTCTGCTGCCGTTTTACCAGCGGGTGAAGCGCGAGGAGCCGGCTCGTTGGACGGCATGGAATGTCGATGCCGAGCTAGAGCGTCAACTGCTGCAGGTGCTACGCATGAAGCCGCGCCGCACGGCTTCGGGCGTAGCGACCATTACCGTCATCACCAAGCCCTGGCCGTGCTCGGGCGATTGCCTGTTTTGCCCCAACGATCTGCGCATGCCCAAGAGCTATCTGCACGCCGAGCCGGCGTGCGCCCGTGCGGAACAAAATTGCTTTGACCCGTATCTGCAGGTGAGCGCTCGTCTGACCGCGCTTTCGCAGATGGGGCATGCGACCGACAAGATCGAGCTTATCGTTCTTGGCGGTACCTGGAGCGACTATCCGCAAGGGTATCAGGCATGGTTTATGTCGGAGCTCTTCCGCGCGCTCAATGACGATGCCGTGGCCGGCGTGGCGGCTAACCCCATGCTGGCCCGTCCGGGCATCAGCCGTGTCGAGGCAGGGCGCCTGCTCGACGATGCTCCTGCCGATGCGCTGCCGCCGGCGGTGGCGGAGCGACGTGAGCGCTATCGGGCTGCCGGCATTGCGACCGACGAGTGTGAGCTTGCGGCAGGTATTGCTGGCGAACAGGAGCGTGTGGATGCTGCCGTGGGCGGCTATAACCGCGCGGTGCGTCGTCTGTACGGCCCTGGTACGCCGTGGGGCGAGGTCGCCGAGTGGCAGACGACAACGATGGAGGAGCTTGAGCGCCAGCAACGCATCAACGAGACGGCGAAGCATCGCGTGGTGGGCCTCGTGATCGAGACGCGTCCCGATGCCGTGACGCCACAGGCCCTCACGCTCATCCGCCGCCTGGGTTGCACCAAGATTCAGATGGGTATCCAGAGCCTCGACCAGCACCTGCTCGATATCAACGAGCGTCGCATTTCGGTGGCTCAGATCGAGCGGGCGTTTTCGCTTGCGCGCCTGTTTGGCTTTAAGATCCACGCGCACTTTATGCTCAACTTGCTGGGCGCCACGCCCGAGGGGGACAAGCTCGACTACGAGCGCTTTATGACCGAGGGGGCCTTTATGCCCGACGAGGCCAAGGTCTATCCGTGTGCGCTCATCGAGGGCTCGCGTTTGGTGGGCTGCTACGAGCGTGGCGAGTGGCGTCCCTATACCGAGGAGGAATTGCTCGACGTATTGGCCGACGACATCGTGGTGACGCCGGCGTTCTGTCGTATTAGCCGTATGATCCGTGACTTTAGCTCCGACGACATCATGGTGGGCAACAAGAAACCCAACCTGCGCCAGCTCGTTGAGAACCGCTTGGCGGCTCGTGAGGAAGGCGCGACGGTGCGCGAGATTCGCTTCCGCGAGATCAGTACCGCGGGCGCGAACTTAGATGAGCTGACCCTCGACGAAAGCGTAGCGTATGAGACGCCGGTGACGAGTGAACGCTTTTTGCAGTGGGTGACGCCCGAGGGCAAGATCGCGGGGTTTTTGCGCTTGTCGCTGCCCGACCACGCGTTTGTTGCCGCACATACGAATGAGTTGCCGACGACGCCGGACGAGGCAATGATTCGCGAGGTCCACGTATACGGCATGGCGGCGCGCGTGGGAGATCAAGGCCAGGCAGCCCAGCACCATGGATTGGGGCGTTTGCTCGTAGAGCGTGCGTGCCATATTGCTCGGGACGCGGGCTATGCGCGCATCAACGTGATCAGCGCGATTGGCACACGCGAGTACTATCGCCATTTGGGTTTTTACGACCATGGACTCTATCTGCAAAAGGAGCTCTAGATGAACAAGCCAAGTGTTTCTGCCGGCGTCGTTGCCGGCGTTGCTCTGGGAGCCGCGGCGCTTGGTGCGGCCGCCGTCGCTGTTCGCGCTGCCTGTCTGCAGGTTGCGCGAACCCGCAATGGGTTGGCGCGTGTGAAACGCGTGCACGATGAGGGCGGCGATGAGATTCGCGTGTTGGTGCAAGGCGGCGTCTACCAAAGCGCGAGCTATGTCGGTGAGCGTTGGGCCGAGCCCGTCTTTGCGTACTATCGTGCGTTTGACGACGTGTTTGAGTCCGAGGATGCGATGCGCGACGCTTATGGTCACGGCATCGACCGTATGCTTATGCTGGGCGGCGGCGGGTTTGCCTATCCTAAATTCGCCCTGATGTCGCACGAGGGCTTGCGCATGGACGTCATTGAGTACGATGCCGAGATTACGCGTCTGGCACGTCGTTGGTTCTATCTGGACGAACTGGAGCGCACGGTGGGCGACCGCTTGCGGGTGATTACCGCCGAGGCCCGCTCGTATCTGGGTGTGACGAGCGTGGGCCATCGTCGCTACGACGTGGTCGTGAGCGATTGCTTTGGCGGTGCCGAGCCCGTACGCGAGCTGGCGACGGTTGAGGCGTTGCGTTTGGTGCGAGGCAGCCTGAACCCCGGGGGTATCTACGCGGCCAATATTGTGAGCGCAAACGAGGGGAGCGACGTGACGTTCCTGCGCGACTGCGCTGCCACGGCACTCGAGGTATTCGCCCACGCCTGGGTGGTCCCATGTGGCGATGCGGAGTTCGGCGGCGAGGAAAACTACCTGCTCATCGCCAGCGACGGCAACTGCGCCTTTGCCGAAGCCGTGCCCTTCGACACCGACTTCCTCGGCACCGTCCTTCACGACAAATAAGTCTCCTCGTCCCAAAAAGACTGGTCTTAGGCGTGGTCGCGCCAGCCGAGAACGCGCTGCTTCATGTCTTCGATGTCGAGCACGCCTTCGGCAAAGCCCTTGCGCACGAGCTCTTCGGGAACGAACTCATCGTAACGATCAAAGTAAGGCACCTCGCCGGGATAGACGAGCTCGATGGGATCAAAGTCTTTCTCGGCCTCGGCGGCGAGCACTTCAAAGAACGTCTCCTCGTCGGCCTTCATCTTAAACTGCATAAAGTACGGGCGTGACGGGTCGAGTCCGCGAAGGCCCAACTCAGCGGCGCATTTGATTTTAAGCATGCGCTCGAGTGCTAGGAAGGCGTAGCTGCCCAACCAGGGGAAGAGCACCCAAGTGTCGCCACCCAGGTTGATGAGCGGCTTAGTTCCCGCGCCCGAAATCTCGGCGGTATGACGAGCTTGCGCCAAGCGAGCCCGTGCGTTACCCATGAGGTACGGATATGCCGCATGCCCGTTGAGCGTCTTGCGCATGCGCTCGAGTACGTGTGTATTGATGTCACCGGGACAGTCGCCAAAGTAGGCCGGCACACGACCCTTGACCTGCGTGGCAAAGACGGTGTGGCGCTTCCAGTCCACTTCCTCGACAATCCAGCAGTGTCCGGCGATGGCGATGCGCTCACCGGGCGGTGGCGGGTTGACGATCGTGCCCAATTCGGCCGACTCGCTACGAACGGTGAATTCCTCGTTTTCCTGGAATACGGCGTAGAACTTAAAGTTGTTAATGATGCGCTCGCCCGCGAGGCCCACGATGAGCCCGCCGCCCTCGGTGACCTGGATATGGTCGATCTTGATGAGGTGACGTAGCAGTACGCGGTAGTCGTCGGCCGAGACACGGTGGAAGTAACTGAGCGTGAGTACGCGCTGGGCAAGTTCGGCCGGTGTGAGCTCGCCGGTGCTAGCGAGCGTCGACATGGTCTGGTGATAGAGCAAGCTGTAGGGGAGCCGATCGAGCTCGGGCGGCTCGACCCACTTTTCCTCGCGATAGAGTTGTACGAGTGCGATGCCCTGCAGGAGCTTCCAGGGAATCGTTTCGGGCATCATCGTGCGCGGCTCGGGCTCCTCCTCGCGCATGACAAACCACATCTCGGGCGGAAGATCGCGGCGGCCCGTGCGCCCCATGCGCTGCAAAAAGGAACTGACGGTAAACGGCGCGTCAATCTGGAACGCGCGCTCCAGGCGGCCGATATCGATACCGAGTTCCAGCGTTGAGGTGGTGACGGTTGTCTGTGCCTGCTCCTCGTCGCGCATCAGCTCCTCGGCCGTCTCGCGCAGCGATGCCGAAAGATTGCCGTGGTGGATGAGAAAGCGGTCGGGCTCGTGCCGGCTCTCGCAGTAGCTACGCAGCATGGAGCATACGGCCTCTGCCTCCTCGCGCGAGTTGGCAAAGACCAGGCACTTGCGGCCGCGCGTATGCTCAAAGATATAGCCCATACCGGGGTCGGCGTTGTCGGGCGCCGTGTCGGTGGGGTTGAGAAGCGCCTGCTCGGTCGCTCGTGGGATGTCGACTTCGCCCTCGGGGGCCGAGGAAGTGCGACGGTCTTTGGGAGCGGCCTTGCCCCGCGCCTGCTCGCGACGTTGACGGCGTTCTTCCTGTGCAAGCTGTCCGCTGCGGCACATGTCTTGTCCGGATGCGGGCAGCGCCGCGGGCGCCGCCGTCTCAATACGCTCGCACGCAAGCACCTCGGCTTCCTGCGGGCCCGCGCTCATAAATCCTCGTTGCTGCGCCTGGGGGCCCGAGTTGTAGAAGTGCTCCATGGAGATACGCCACACGCGGCGCGGCTCCTCAAAGCGGGGGATGACGCAGTCGCGTCCCGTTCCCTGCGACAGGAAGGCACCCGTGCGCTCGGGGTCTCCGATGGTGGCCGAAAGGCCAATGCGCCGGGGCTGCACGCCCGCCATGCGCGAAAGGCGCTCGATAAGGCAGAGTGTCTGACCGCCGCGGTCGCCGCGCATGAGCGAGTGGACCTCGTCGATGACCACATAGCGCAGGTCACAGAACATGCGCGGGATGGCCATGTGCTTGTGGATCAGGAGCGCTTCGAGTGATTCGGGCGTAATCTGCAAGATACCGCTCGGCTTTTTGATGAGTTTGGCCTTGTGCGATTGCGAAACATCGCCGTGCCAGTGCCAAACGGGGATATCGGCCTCTTCGCACAGATCGTTGAGGCGTACAAACTGATCGTTGATGAGCGCTTTGAGGGGACCAATGTAGAGGGCGCCTACGCTCGCGGGTGGGTTCTCCCAAAACTCGGTCAGGATGGGAAAGAAAGCCGCCTCGGTTTTGCCGGATGCTGTGGATGCCGTCAGGAGCACATTGTCTTGCGTGTTAAAGATTGCATCTGCCGCCGCAACCTGGATAGAGCGCAGGCTCTCCCAATCGTGGGAGTAGATGAAATCCTGGATAAACGGGGCGTAGCGGTCAAAAGCGTTCACGGGGCCTCCTTTCAAAAACGAATCTCTCAACGCGGCTGGCAACGGCTTGCTGCATTACAGTCTCAACGTTCGCCCAGATAAAACCTGCCAAAATAAACCTGTCCCTTTTTGGCAGGTTAGATGGTGAATTCGGCGAAGTTACGGTCGCCGCCTGCGGTGCCGGTGTCGCCTGTTGCTGCTGCCGGCACCAGCGCGTCGCCGCCGACGCTTTGCAGCAGCTCGGCTACGTTGGCGTCGGGGTTTTGGCATAGGATGTCGAGCAGCTCGATAAAGTCGCGAATGACTTCACGCGGCGTCAGATGTGTGTCGGCTCCCACACGACCGAACTCGATCTTGAGGAAGTCCACCAAGTCGTTCTCGGTAAGCGTGGGCGTCCAGCCAAAGTAGCCGGCGTGAATTTGCATGAGTTTTTCGATCAGCACCAGCAGCTCCTCATAGGTGAGTGGCTGCAGGCGGATGATGGGCGCGAGCATGTCCTTAAGGTCTTCGCGCGCAAAGCGGCCCTGAGCGAGTCGGCTGCGCAGGGCCTCGTAGGAGAACACGCCGCGGCGGCGGTCTTCGATGGAGGTCGGCGTGCCGCCCATGATCATGCCCAGGTACTGCGCCTTGCCCTGAAGTGTGTCGTTGTACATGGTCAGGATTTTCTCGTAGTTGTACTGGCGCGTGATGGCGTTGGGAATCTTATACAGATTCACGAGCTCGTCGATGAGCACCAGCATGCCCTTGTAGCCGCTGCAAACCAAAAAACGCGCGATGAGTTTGACGTAGTCGTACCAGTCGTCATCGCTGATGATGGTTGAGGAGCCCAGCTCGGCGCGCGCCTCGCTCTTGGTGCGGTATTCGCCGCGGATCCATTTGGTCACGCGGCTCATGGCCTCTTCGTCGCCCTCGGATACGGCCGTGCGATAGCGGCGAAGCATGCGGGTGAAGTCGAAGCCGTGGACCATCTCCTCGAGCGGGGCCAGTTGGGCATTGACGACCGACTCGTCGACGTCGGCACACGAGGCGACCCAACGATCCAGGATAAGGTTGAGCGCACCGCCCTCGGGGCGCGTTTTAGTCGATATATTGCGGATGAGCTCGCGGTAGGTGGCAAGGCCCTGTCCCTGACCGCCCTGCAGGCGGCGCTCGGGCGACAGGTCGGCATCAGCGACGACGAATCCCTCGCCCATGGCGTGCGTGCGGATGGTCTGGAGCAAAAAGCTTTTGCCGGCGCCGTAACGACCGACCAGAAAGCGGAAGCTCGCGCCACCGTCGGCGATGAGACTCAGATCGGTGAGCAGGGCGCGGATCTCGACCTCGCGCCCTACGGTGATGTAAGGAAGGCCGATGCGCGGGACCACGCCGCCCTTGAGCGAGTTGAGAATGACGGCAGCGACGCGCTTGGGCACGCGAGGTGCTGCGGATGCGGTATCACTCATGGTCTAGGTATCCTCTCACGTCTGCTTCGTAGTCCTCGATAATCTGCGGCCCTGCCGCGCTAAATTCAATTACGGTGTCGCCTACCAGGTCAAAGAGCGCCTCGTTGATGGTATCGACGAGCATGTCCTCGCTCTGCTTCGATTGCACTACCGCCGATTCCGCCTGTACTGCGTTGTGCTCGAGCAGCGCGCGGAGATAGGCGTCTGCGGCGGGCGCGAGCTCGTTCGTGGCGTCAGCGGGCGCAGCAGCTGCGAACGCGGGCGTCGGCGCGAGAAGCGGTGCCACGACACCAAACTGTTCGGTGGATATGGTCGGCTCGTCGGACTCGTCCTGCCCTGCAGCCGCCGCGACCGCCTCGACCGTCGCGTCGGCTACGGGCTCGGCTTCCGGTTGCCCTGAGTCCGCTGCCTCGGCTTCTGCGGACGCGCCGTCCTCGCGTTCCTCGTCGATCAAAAGCGCTTCGCGCGTTTGTGCGGCAGCGCTCCGAATGTGCCCCAGCTGGCTCAAATCGATATCGATCTTGACGGGCTGGTGTGCGGCGTCCCACGAAAGCCATGCCACAATCTCGTCATCGATAATCTTGGCCAGATATTTGGGGACCTTTTCTTCCTTCAGGGGATGGGCAGGGTCCAGGGCCAGGCGCAGGCGTTGGTCGCAGGCGCGCATCATCTCGCCAAGTTTGCTGCTCTTTTGTCTGCTGCCGTGAATCCGCATGCATTCCCAAAAACCGTTTTGGCAACGGTAGATATGGATGGGGTCCAGACGGTATTCGCAGTCCTCGTGGCGCTCGGGCGCAAAGAATACGGCCGAGGCAAACATGGTGTAGGGCATTGCCGTCTCCTCCCCAAATAAACTCGCCACGATGTCGGTCTTTCGGTGCGTGTCATAGTAGCGCGCCATACGGACATACACGGCGCACGCCACGTGGCGCAGATCGCGGTGGTGGCTGCGGTCGAGCCGCGAGTTACTTAGGTTGTACGTGGAGAGGGCGTTGATGGCGGCCATGAGCCGCTCCTCGCGCGCCTCGTCAGGCGGAAGGGGGAGCGTGGGCTCTGAGGTTTTGCGACGCTTAGCGGTTTGACCGGACGGCGCCTGCGCGGGCGCAAGGTCTCGAGCCGCGCGTCGCAGCTCGATAAGGGCGTTATCGAACATGACGGTTTTAGAGTCGCGAAGCAACCTAGGGTCGAGCCCGTGGAATACGGCGTAATCCTGCAGCCATACGCGTGCGAACCGGTCGATGCCGGGCTCAAAGGCGCGATAGGCACCCCAAAACGCCTTGATCTTGTCAAAGCCATCGAGCGGATCATCGACGCCAATGCCGCAGATCAGCTCATAGAGATATAAGAAGGCAAAGGATGTAGACGTTTCCTCGATATTGCCGCGGCGCACCTGGGCGCGCCAGGTAAAGTAGCCGCGCAGTTGTCGATCGCTCATGGCGTTGTAGGTGGGAAAGTACGACTTGAAGGTGCCGTTGTAGGGGCAATCGTCCTCGAAGTTGGCCATCAGCAGGCCCTGGCGGTAAAAAAGCTCCGCCTCTGAAAGCCAACGCCCCGCACCGCCCTTGGGGTCGTCTTGCCAGCGCGATATCTCGCGCATCTTGCGGTACTGGTCGGGGAGGAAGTTCTGCATCTGACGGCCGGTCTTGAGAATCGGCTCGTCAGCATAGATTTTGTTTGAGAAGCGGGCGGACTGATGGGTCCGGGCCTCGGCCATAATGCGCTCAATGAGCATCTTGACGTCCTGGTCGGCCACCGCCCTCTCCTCTCCCTATACGGTGTCGGTGACCTCATATCATAGCACAGCATCAAACAGATGTTCGAGATACCGCTATGTAGATAGACTTAGAACAGAAGGGCGTAGATGACGGCTATGACGACGGAGGGGAGCATGTTGGCCGTGCGGAAGGTCTGAGGACGGATGAGGTTGACGCCGACGCAGAAGATGAGCATGGAGCCCACGAGCGAAAGACTGTCGAGTGCCGCGGCGGTCATGATGGGGGAGAGTGCGCCGGCAAACAGCGTGATCGTCCCCTGGAACACGGCGACGGGCAGGGCCGAGAAGATGCAGCCGCGGCCGAGCGAGGCCGTCATGGTGCAGACGATGATGCAGTCCAGTGCGCCCTTCAGGGCGAGCGTGGACCAGTCACCGAGCAGGCCGTCCTGAATCGATCCCACGATGGCCATGGCACCGATGCACACGGTGAGCGATGCCGAGACAAAGGCGTTGGTGAACTCGTTGTCTCCCTCGCTTCCGGTTTTGCGCTTGAGCCATTCGCCGAGGTTTTCGATGGCAGCTTCCAGGTTGATGGCTTCGCCGATGAGCGATCCGAGGGCAAACGAGACGATCAGCATAGTGGTACCGGTGGTCGACAGGGCGCCGCCGTCGATAACGAGCATCTTTTGCATGGTGCCGCCCAAGCCGATAAACAGGACGCACAGCCCCGATGCTTTCATGAGCGTGTCTTGGATGCGCGGTGTAATGAAGCGGCCGCCCGCTAATCCCAAAAGACCGCCCGCAACTAAAAGCACAACGTTGATGATTGTTCCCAAGCCCGGCATGAGCCCTCCTGTATTGATGCCAACGTGGCAATCGTAGCAGAACGAAATGCGAGGCACATCGCGACTCATCTAATACGTTATATAAGTGGTGTTAGGAATGATGCGCAGCATTTAAGCCTCAGGTGGTTGTCGGGACATAGGGATAGTATTCAAAGCGCAGTGTCATAAGCCGCTGCGGGAATTCAATAGCCGCGGCGATGATATTGGCATCGCGGGCACGATCAAACCCTTCGAGTTCGATCTGATACGAGACGTCTTGCATAATGTCCAGACGCCGCCAGGCTAGGAGTGTGTCGCCATCGAATTCCAAGGTCTTGCCTCCATCTGGAGCAACGGCGTATAGACGCAGCTTGGCGGTGGTTGCAGGGTCGACAACCGTGACCTTTTTAATTTCGTTTCGAGTATTCTTGGCGCCCAACAAGGTGAGCAGTGTTGGGGCCACGACCTCGCCCGATGGCAAAAAGACGACTTCGATGGATTCGGGAAATGCGATGATGGCCGACTTGCGGACGGGTTGATTGGCGGCGGCAACTTCGATGTTCGCAGCGTCGATGACCTCTGTGTGGTCGAGCGCGGCAAGCACGCAGCAGTTACCTTCATCGATCTCTTGAGGATCAGCAAGCCCCAGACTGTCCGCGAGTTCGGAATCGTTTGGATCGGTAGCGGGTTCATTCGGTGCTTCGAGAGAAGCTGGGACGCTGTTTGTCGGCGACGGCGTGTCGCCCGCACCTGCTTCTTTGTCCGCGCTCTCTTCTTGTATGGTTGCGTTGATGGGTTCGTCGTTTGGGGGGAGCGTCTTGGCGTCAAACGCGGAGGGGAGAATTCCGATAGCTCCGGATCCGTTCCACTCCATTTCGAGAAGCGCCGGGTCGGCAAGAATGCGTTGCCTGCTTTGCGCGTGGGAATCGATTTCAAAAGGACCTGCCTCTATCCCTCGTGTAAGGCTGAGTGATCCGGCTGGCTTCTCGAAATGAGCGTCTGTGTCTTTGGTACTGACGGCGTAGAACAGCAGGGACGCTTCTCCCGCCGCGATGGCATCGGTGCCGGCTTTGGTCAGCCGCAATGATGCCGTGAATGAGAGGGTGGGCTGCGCATCGTCTGCATTCGCGGCGGCGCAGCCCAGACATATACCGCCTCCTTTCTCAAAAAACGTACCGTCGAAGGCGACCTTCGCTCCGTTCGCCGAGTCATCGACCGAAGCGATGTCGATGCGCAGCTCTAAATTGCATGGATCGCCATCTGCATCGAGCACAGCCGAGCGCCACGTGCAGACGGCGCACCCCGCCCGGGAGCCGTTTGCCTTGTTCGAACGATCGATATCCACGACTATCGAGCCGTCCGTATTACGACGAAGACATCCCGAGGTCGAGATTGCGGCCTGTGCGATCGAAAAACGCTTGCACGCAATGGCGCTCGACGGATTTGGTGCGGAGCTTAGGGCCGCTGGTAAGGAGTCTGCCATGACAGGAGTCGCCCAAGCGGCGACAGGCGTTCCGGTTGCGAGCGCGCCGCAGAGTGCGACGACGGGCAAAAGGTTCTTCGATGCCATAGGGTCTCCTTAGCTAATTTAGTGCGGCCTGTCCGTGTTTTGTTTCTGGCTGCGTTTGATGTGCAGACCGAGGCCGGCGGTCCCCGCGCCTGCTGCTGTGGCGCCTGCTGCCAAGAGCCATCGTCTGTCGCCTGTCTGCGCCAACGGTTCCTCGCGGTCGCCGCGGTCGAGCTCCGAGAGGTCGACCGTCACTTGCGTGGCGGCCTGCGCCTGTTCTTGCTGGGCAAAGGCCATGGCTGGCCCAAACGCTAGGATGCTGACGGCGGCGGCCAGGGCGACGGCCTTATGCCGTGTGCGCACCGGGCTCGACCGTCCAGGTGATCGTTGCAACCTGATCGCCTTCGCCGGTTACGCGGAAGATGTCGCGCGTGACGCGGGCGACGTTTCCGCTTGTCTTGAGCTTAATTTTGTCCGTGCCACCGGCAATGCCCTGGTAGCCCATGTCGAAGGCTGCATTCTTGGAAAGATCGAGGCCCGTTCCCTGCATTGCGGCGCTGGCGTTCTGGAGCGCGCCGTCGGGGCCGACCTTAAAGTCGATGGAGTTCTGCGCGGTTCCGGCCTTGGCGTCGGCGGCAATGGTCCAGGTGTTCATGGCGTCGATCTTCATGTTGGTGACATGGATGCCGTAGGCCGAATGATTGTCGATGGTGGTCGCGTCTTCTGAGGGGCCCTGAAGCGTGCCGTCGGCCTTGGCGACGAAGGGAATAACCGTCGGAACTTTGAACTCAACGTTGTCGATCTCGGTCCTGACCATTACCTTCGTGGTTCCAACGCGCCCGGCTGCCATAGCTGGCGTCGGGGCGGCGCCCATTGCGAGCGCGAGCGCGAGCCCTGCGCCCACGGCGAGCGCTCTGGCTCCGTTCATGTTCCTGGTGATGTCCATGGTCGTTCCTTTCTATTCGCCGCGGGCCGTCCCCGCGATGATTGGACGAATGCTGGTGAATTGCGTGCGGTGCCGCGTCGGCCGAAAAAGCTAGTTCTCGGCTTGCTCAACCCGTACCCTGACACGTGTCGGATTGCCGTGGCTGTCGAGGGTCTTGGCATCGAGTGCCTGGATTTCGATGTATGCCTCGCCTTCTTTGATGTCGCCGGCGGGGCACGTCTCGATTGTCTTGCCGGTCTCGACCACACCGGATTCGTACATGGTCTCGTCGTTTTGGATGACGCGGAATCGCTGGGGAAATTTATTGTCTTGGACGTTTTGCACGTTGACGCGCAGCTTGCCGTCCTCCTGTAGCTGAGCGACCGGCGCGACCGAAATCGTCATCATGTTGTCGCGGACGATGGCATCGAGCTCATCTTGGATTTCTTGTCGCGATTTACCCTCTGCCGTCGTGACTGAGGCGCCCGCTTCGGGCACGGGCTGCGACTGCCAGGCGTATAGCCCTACGGCGATGAGGGCGCAGACGATAGCCAGACAGACAACGACGAGTTTCTTGCGACGCCCCAGTCCTGCGAGGCGGGGCGGCTTCTTCGCACTCATGCGGCGTCCTTGGTGGTGTAGACACGTGCGAACGTGGACGGGTCCGCTCCAAAGAGCATGTGAAGCATCAGGCGGCGCGAGTAGATGAGCTCGTCAAAGTCGTGAGGGAGCTCGATGTCGTGGATACGCGCGATGTGGTGGGCGAGCGCCGAGAACGACTCGGGGTCGCAGATAACATCGGTGGTGACGTGGTAGACCGCCGTATCGGGGAACGCCTCTTCGTCGAAAGGCAGGAGATAGGGATCGTCGTCGACCTCGATGGCGACGCCGTACTGGGGCCAGTAATATGCCATGGGAACCTCCCTGCTTCTGGGGCCAAAACTTCTATCGGTTTTGGCTGTCGACGCCGACCGTATCAGCCGCTACTTGACCAATTTCTGACCAAATGCTTGACGGATTGACATCTCCGCAGGTAAAAGGTGGAAAAAATTACTTCAACTTTTTTCGAGCGACAATCGAGCGGTCGGCGACGGCGGGGCGATATGTGTCAAAAGCATCGTCTGCCGAGGAAGCCTTGCCGTTCGCCGAATTGCACAAACGTAAAAATCGCCAATTATGGAGACGGTCTCGAACACGTCGACGAAACGATGCGGTAACATCTCCCTGCAAACACTGTAGTTAGCTAAAGGGGGAGTTCGCGTGTCTGCAACCATTAAACCCTTCACCGATGAGTTCGAAGAGTATGGCCGCGATGAATCTCGTGCATCGGGCGAAGCATCGAGCATCTCGTTTCCGACAACGGAAGACGAGGTCCGTGCCATTTTGGAAACGCTCCATGCCGAGCGTGTCCCGGTAACGGTTCAGGGCGCCCGAACCGGCCTTGCCGCCGGTGCCGTGCCCCACGGTGGGCATATTCTCAATACTTCCCGTATGAATCGCTACTTGGGCCTTCGCCGCGATGAACAAGGCCAATTTCTGCTGCGCGTGGAGCCGGGCGTTGTGCTCTCGGAGCTGCGTAAGCAGCTGAGCAAGAAGGTACTGCCGACCGCTGGTTGGGACCAGGCATCGCTTGAGGCCTACGAGGAGTTCCAAGAGTCCCCCGAGCAGTTCTTTCCCACCGATCCCACCGAGGCATCTGCCTGTCTGGGTGGCATGGCGGCATGCAACGCCTCCGGCGCCCGCAGCTACGCTTACGGCCCCATGCGCCCGCATATCACGGGACTCCACGTCGCGCTGGCTGATGGCGATTTGCTTGAGCTTCAGCGCGGCGAGGCTTTTGCCCAGGGCCGCCACCTGTCGCTCGTGACGGCAGAGGGCCGTACGCTCGAGCTCGATCTTCCCGGCTATACCATGCCCGAGACAAAAAATGCCTCAGGCTATTTCGTTGCGGACGATATGGACGCCATCGACCTCTTTATCGGCGCGTGCGGCACGCTCGGCGTTATCACCGAGCTCGAGATTGCCCTGCAGGCGGCGCCTGCGGTCGTTTGGGGTGTGAGTTGCTTTTTCGATAGCGAGGACAAGGCGGTGTCCTTTACCGATTCCGTGCGCCCTGTCCTGTCCCATGCGGCTGCCATCGAGTACTTCGATGCTGGCGCCCTGGATATTCTACGTCGCCAGCGCGAGCAGTCGACGGCGTTTGCCTCGCTGCCGGCGCTCGACAAAGAGGCCAAGGTATGTGTCTACGTGGAGCTCGACTGCGATGACGAGGCGCAGGCGACCGAGGAGCTGTACCACCTGGGATGGGTGCTGGAGCTTGCGGGCGGCCGCGACGATGCGACATGGGTCGCCCGCACCGAAGTCGATCGCGAGTGCCAGCGGTTCTTCCGCCACGCGGTGCCCGAGAGCGTCAACATGCTCATTGACGAGCGTCGCCGCACCGACCCCACCATTACCAAGCTGGGATCGGATATGTCGGTGCCCAATGCACGCCTTGCCGATGTCGTGGCCCTCTATCGCCGCACGCTGGCCGAAAGCGGGCTTGAATCTGCTGCCTGGGGACACATCGGGAACAACCATCTGCATGTGAACATCCTGCCGCGTGATGCGCAAGACTACCGTCGTGGTGGAGAGCTCTTTGCCCAGTGGGCTTCCGAGGTCACGGCCATGGGCGGTGCCGTTTCTGCCGAACACGGCGTCGGCAAGATCAAGGCGGGCTTCTTGGAGACGATGTACGGCCACGAGGCCATGGTCGAGTCGGCGCGTCTCAAACTCCAGCTCGATCCTGCCGGCCAGCTGGGTCGCGGCAACCTGTTTACGGAGAAGCTCTTGGATGAACTCGTCCAGAAAGGGGGCGCGTGAAGATGAGTGATTTCCATATGGTGGTGTGCGTCAAGGCGGTGCCCGGAAGCACCGAGGTCAAGATGGACCCCAAGACCAATACTATCGTGCGTGATGGCAAGCAGGCGGTCATTAATCCCTTCGATGCAAGTGCCCTCGAATGTGCGCTAGCGCTGAAGGACGACTTTATCGGCTTTGGCATGGACGTGCGTGTGACGGTGGTGTCGATGGGCATCCCCGCGACCGAATCGCTGCTGCGCGACTGCATCGCCCGCGGTGCCGACGACGCGCTGCTGCTGACCGACCGAGCCTTTGCGGGCGCCGATACCCTAGCCACCACCTATGCCCTCAAATGCGGCATCGAGGCACTCGATGAGGACTTTGACCTGCTCATCTGCGGCAAGATGGCAGTGGACGGCGATACGGCCCAGATCGGCCCCGAGCTGGCCGGCGCCTTTGGGGTCCCCTGCGTGACCGACGTGAGCTGTGTGCAGAGCGCGGGATTTACGACGTGTGGCTCGCTGGCGCTCGTCCACGGCTGCGATGCCGGCGAGGAGACGGTGTACCTGGAGATGCCGTGTGCGATGACGACCGCCAAGGAGATTGGCCAGCTGCGCATGCCGAGTATTGCCGGTATTCGCGCGGCCGAGGATGCAGACGTGCGCGTGGCCAGCGCTGCCGACGTAAACGCCGATCCTTCGCGTTGCGGCCTTGCCGGATCACCGACGCAGGTCGTGCGCTCGTTTGTGCCCGACCGTGACCAAACGTGCGAGGCCGTTGAGGGAACGGCGTCCGAGCAGGCGGTAAAACTTGCCAAGATTATCGAGGGGATGGCATAGATGAGCGGGCTGATTATCGATAGCGAAGCCTGCATCGGCTGTGGTCGCTGCGTTCGCGCCTGCGCCTCGGGCGGCATTGTGGTGGAGGGCGAGCGCCCCAATCGCTGTGCCCGCGTAACCGACGGCTGTATCCTGTGCGGCGGGTGCGTCGACGCCTGCCCCGTCAACGCCATCTCGATTGAGCGCGACGAGGCCGCCGGCGCGGCAGACCTTGACGCATATCGAGACATCTGGATCTTCGTGCAGACTGACGAGCACGATGCCGTTGCATCCGTGGCCTTCGAGCTCATGGGCAGGGGGCGCGAGCTTGCCGATGCCCGCGGCTGCCGTCTGGTGGCACTGGTCGGCATGAGCCCCGAGGGCTCACTCGGGGACCTGGAGCATCTGATTTGCGCCGGTGCGGACGAAGTTCTGGTCTGTCGTGACGAGCGCCTGCGTCAGAACGACGCGGAGGTCTACGCCCGCTTGATCTGCGATTTGGTAGCCGAGCGCAAGCCCGAGGCCATTCTGTACGGCGCGACCGCCTTTGGTCGCGAGCTAGCGCCCGGTGTGGCCGTGCGCTTGCAGACGGGCCTTACGGCCGATTGCACGGTGCTTTCGATGGATACGGAGACGGGTCTGCTGCAGCAGACGCGCCCGGCGTTTGGCGGCAACCTGATGGCCACCATTATCTGCCCCAACCACCGTCCTCAGATGGCAACGGTGCGCCCCGGCATCTTTAAGGCGCCCGAGTTTGACTATAGTCGCTCCGGCACGATTGCCCAGGTAGTGCTAGCGGATGACGTTAAGGCCCGTGTCGAGATCTCGATTCCCGCCGAGGAGTGGGGACAGCAGGCCTCAATTGCCGATGCCGAGCGTCTAGTCGTGGTGGGCCGCGGCATCGGCTCCAAGAAAAACCTACCGCTGATGCGAAAGCTTGCCGAGGCTCTGGGTGCCGAGCTTGGCTGCACGCGCCCCGTGGTGGAGGCCGGCTGGCTGGAGTATCGCCACCAAATTGGCCAGACGGGTGTATCGGTCTCGCCCAAGCTCCTCGTGAGCATCGGTGTCTCGGGCGCTATCCAGCATCTCGCCGGCATCGGTGGGGCGGAGTGCATTGTCGCCATCAATGAGGACCCGGATGCCCCCATCTTTGGTGCCGCCCAGTACAAGGTTGTTGGGGACGCCGTCGAGGTCGTCGAGGAGCTGCTGGCCCAGCTTGAGCGCTAGGCGCGCGTCAGCCAGTCGCGCATCTCGTCCTTTAGGCGGCTCCAGGTTGCCTGCGTGGCGGGGTCGGTAAAGGGCCGCGTAATGCCAAAGGGCGCGTCGAGCAGGCGGTGGATATCGCCCTGTTCGCGCGCCAGCGCGCGGCTCGCTGGATAGACGAGCTCAAACATAAAGCAGATGAGTCCCACCAAGTAGTCTGCGGGCTCGTCGCGTTCATCGCGTGCGACGCAACGGTGCTCGTCAAAGGCGGCAAGCGTCGGTGCCGAGAAGCGACTGGCTAGAAACGCGTCCTCATCCACCTTGAGGATGGTGTCGACGGTGCTGTCGGCGATGGTGCGCATAATGTCGATCTTGTCACCATCGCGCACGATATCGCAGAAGCTTCGCGTGCGCACGTCGAGCTGCGCGGGTAGACGGAAATCGCTGTGATAGGCAATGCTCGCTCGGATGAGCTCATCTTCTGCCGGGTCATCGATAAAGTCGCGGATGCTTGTTACGGCGGGTGCATCGGCGGGATTCTCGCCAAAGAGGACCTCGATGCCCAGCGCCGCATGGCCCATGCTCTCGGCGTCCTTAAAGGTGTCCCAGCGTCGCAGCTGCTCAAAGCGGCCCATATCGTGTAGCAGGCCGCAAAGCCATGCCAGGTCAATATCTTCTGACGACCAGCCCTGCTCGCGCGCTACGGCATCGCATGCCTCGGCCACGTGGTACGTATGCTCGATTTTGAGCGCGATGCGTGGGTTGGTGGCGTCGTAGGCATCGGTGTAGCTTTTGAAGGCCGCGCGCGCCCGGTCTCGATCGATAGCTGTCATAATGACTTCCTAAAAAGTTGTGTCTTTCGATCCGGTGGCAATTGTAGGTGAACTCGGTTGCTGTCGGATGATGATTCTGCCGTGTCGCTACATGCGGCTCGGAGACTTTATCAGGATGAGAAGCGTATGGTGCTCAAAATCGTTAGAACCGTCTGGCCAGTGATGCTTACCTATGTTGCAATAGGCGCGCCGTGCGGAATGATCATGGGGCAGACGGGAATGGAACCCTGGATGGTCTTTGCTCTGAGCAGCACGTTCGTGACGGGCAGCGGGCAGTTTATGATCTGCAATCTGTGGCTGGCAGGTGTGCCTGCGGCGTCGATCGTCGCGAGCGTCGCCGCAATCTCCTCGCGCTTTGCGCTTTACTCGGCATCGATCGCTCCGCATCTGACGGGTGCCTCGAAGCGTCAGACGCTGGCTGTTGCCGCGACGCTTACCGAGGAGGCATACGGCATCTCGCTTGCCAAGCTGGTTGAGGGGGAGGATTGGGGCCCGCGCGAATCCTTCGTGCTCAACGTGATCCTCATCGCGACATGGGGCGCTTCGTGCACGATGGGTGCCATCGTCGGTGCCGTTGTCGATGTTCCCACCGCTATTGCGAGTTTTGTCTGCACGTCGCTCTTTATCTGTCTACTCTTTTCGCAGCGGCTGTCGCGCGGCAACGTTGTCGCGGCGGTTTCGGGCGCGGTGTCCGTCGCCGTATGCAAGTTCTTGGGCCTCACGAATATTGCCGTGCCGGCAAGCGTCGTGGTCGGCATTGCCATTGCGCTGGCGTGCGATGCTGTATTAGACGGAAGAGGTGCCCGCGATGCCCGTTAACGAGTTCTTGGTTCTGTGGCTGTCGTCGTGGGCTGCTATCGCGTTCTTTCGCATCGCGCCGGCGTTTGCCTTGCGCGGGAGAACGCTGTCGCCCCGCATTACCGAGGCCCTGGGTTATATCCCGCCCGCTGCCTTTGCCGCGCTGGTCGCCAACGACTTGGTGAGCCCCGGGGCGTTCGACGCGGGACTCTGGCCTGCCTTGGTTCCCTGGATTGCGGCTGCCGGCGTCGTGGTGGTGGCAATCAGGACAAAGTCGATGTTGTGGTGCTGTGTTTCGGGCATCGTGCTCTATATCGTTTTGAGCCTCGTATAAGAGCGGGACACGTTTAGCATCCCGGCCAACGAATCCAATTTTTCACCGAGCTGGTCTATTTCTTCTGGTACCATGGTCAAACTTTACTGTAGCAAAGCGTGACGTGGGCTTTTGTATCCCGTCAGCGGAAATGGGGGTTTCATGGCACAGGAAGCAACCACCAACGAGCAAAAGAAATTCAAGGTCCCGCGCATCCCGGGCGACATCATGATTTATCCGATGATCGTCGGTCTTTTGCTCAACACCTTCTGCCCGCAGGTTTTTGAGATCGGCGGATTCTTTACGGCTGCCTGCCGCGGTGGCTCTAATACCATCGTCGCCGCGATCCTGCTGTTTGTGGGCGCCGGCATCAGCTTTAAGTCCACGCCGGGCGCTATCAAGACCGGCATCGTCGTGCTGATTCCCAAGCTGGTCGTCGCAGCGGCTCTCGGCCTGGGCGTGGCATATTGCTTTAACGACAACTTCCTGGGTCTGAGCTCCGTGTCTATCATCGGCGGCATCACGTTTTGCAACATGGCGCTCTATACGGGCATCATGGGCGAGTTCGGTGATGAGTCTGAGCAGGGCGCCGTCGGTATCCTGTTCTTTACGGCCGGCCCCGCCGTCACTATGATCATCCTCGGTGTTTCCGGCCTCGCCAACATTCCCATTGGCACCATTGTCGGCTCCATCTTGCCACTCGTTATCGGCATGGTTCTGGGCAACCTGTTCCCGTTTATCAAGAACCTGCTGGTTCCCGGTGCCAATCCCGCGATTGCCGTCATCGGATTTCAGCTCGGTGCGTCCATGAGCCTGTCGAGCTTTATCACCGGCGGTATTTCCGGCATCTTGCTGGGCCTTGTCACGCTGTTTGTCGTCGGTCCCATCACCTTTGCGTTCGAGCGTCTGTGCGGCGGCAATGGCAAGGCCGCTGTGGCTTGCTCCACCATTGCCGGCACGGCTATGACCACACCGGTTGCCCTCGCCGAGGTCGCACCGCGTTACGCCGAGCTTGCGCCCACCGCGTACGCTCAGATCGCCACCGCCGTTATCATCACGGCGATCATGGCTCCGATTCTGACTGGCTGGGTCGACAAGAAGTTCTGCCAAGGCAAGGAGGATCTGTCGCCTGTCGGTGTCGAGGCCATCGAGGAGGCCGTCGCGACTGACATCGATGGCGAGTAGCAATCGATACCCATCAATGATGCCGGCGTGTGCAATTCGCGCCGTATGGGCGCCCGAACAGAAACTGTTTTGCAGTGATGTTCGGGCGCTCTGCTATTATCCCCTTTACCCCTGCGGAGTTAAGGGGTGTTTATTGCCCTGATTCGAATTGGGCGATTCTGACCACTTGGGTATTGAAGGGATGGCGCTAGTGGTTAAGGCACTTAAGATTGAGATATTCGTGCTATGCATGATTGTTCTTATCGGGCTTGCCGTGCGAAGTCGTCGCTCCTTGTTCTCGAGCACCCAGCAGCTATTGTTTAGCATGCTTGGCTACACCTCTGCCGCGTACATATTATTCGATATGATCTGGACGCTTTCGGACGGTGTGGACGGCACGTTGGGCATTGCTGCCAACTGGATTTCCAACGCGGTTTCGTTTTCGCTCTTTGCTATCGCGTGTCTCATTTGGTTTATCTATTCCGAGACGGTGCAGGGTTCTCGCCTTTTGACCTCGCGCTATAGGGTGGTGCTTGTAGCGTTGCCTACGGCTCTGGTGGTCGTGCTGGCGTTTACCAGTTACTGGACGCACGCCCTGTTCTATATCGATTCGCAGGGCGTGTATCGTCGCGGTTTTGCCTATATGATCCAGCCCATCGTCAGCTACTGTTACGTTATACATACGTCCCTGCATGCGTTTGTGCAATCTCGCAGGGTCGAGAGCCTGCAGACGAAGGCCATCTATCGAACCTTGGCATTTTTCGCCATTCCGGCTCTGGTGGGCGGTACCTTTCAGGTCGTATACTCGGTGCCCGGCCTTTGTGCCGGCATAATGATTAGCATGTTGCTGCTCTACATCATCTACCAGGAGCAGCTCATCTCGACCGACCCGTTGACTGGACTTAACAATCGCAACCGTTTTGAGACCTATATGCTGTCGCTCTTCTCAAATGTTGATCAGGCCGAAGATGTATATCTGCTTATGATGGACGCCGACGGCTTTAAGCAGATTAACGATCGCTACGGGCATGTGGAGGGCGACCACGCTCTTCAGGTCATATCCGCTGCGCTCAAAGAAGTCTGCTCGGCGTCTGGCGGCTTTATCGCACGTTATGGTGGCGATGAGTTCGTGGTGCTCCAAAAGGCAGTGGCGGAACAGGATATCATGCATCTGTGCGCGACAATCAACGACGAGCTCGCGCGCGCCGAGGTTCCGTATCTGTTGCGGATGTCCATCGGCTACGCACGGGTTGGTGATGGCGTCGATACCTGGCAAGACTTGCTTCGTGCTGCCGACGCGGAGCTCTACCGCGTCAAGGCCGAGAAAAAGAAAGCCGGCGTCCAGATACGCTAGAAAAAGGGGCGCACGACCGTTGCGATGGTCGTGCGCCCCTTTTGCGTTTGTGGGGGCCACCGGTCATAATGCCCAGGCGCGGTGCGGCAAGACGGGCGTCTGCCGCCGCGACTCGGTGCGAAATCAACGAGAACCAGTGCATTCCATTAAGCTAAAGTGTGTGAAGGCTCTCCCTAAAAAGGTGAGCTCTCTAGGCTTTTTTGGGTTTGTTGACGATGATGATGCCGCTGCAGACCAAGAGCAGGGCAACGATGACAGTAACGGGGCTCGTGCCGGCGCCCTCGCCAAGCAGCAGTGCGCTCAGCAGTACGCCAAAGACCGGGTTCATAAACCCAAAGACCGAGACGCGGCTGACGGGGTTGACGGCAAGCAGGCGCGACCACAGCGAGTAGGCGACCGCGGAGATAAGCGCCATGTAGATGATGAGCACGATGGCGGGGACAATCGCCGTGGGGGAGAGCGCGCCACCCATCAAAAAGCCGATGGCGGTGAGGACCAGGCCGCCGACCAAGAACTGCCACCCGGCAAGCAAGACGCCGTCGTGCTTGCGCGAGAAGATGCCGATCAGGCAGGTCGAAAGAGCACCCGCGACAGTGGAGGCTAGGATAAAGCCCTCGCCATCGAGCCTGAAGCCAAAGGTGCCATCTGCGCCCGAGAGGTTGACGAGCGCGACGCCGGCAAAGCCCAGCGCACAGCCAAGCACCTTGGCCGTATTGAGCTTCTCGGTGTGAAATGCCAGGGCGGCAAAGAGGATTGCGAGGAAGTTGGCGCTGGCCTCGATGATGGAGCTCGACATGGCGCTGGCGCGCGAGAGGCCCAGATAGAAAAAGAAGTACTGCCCGATAGTCTGGAAGAGCGACAAGACAAAGATGGGCTTGATGTCGCGAGCCTGCGGAATGAGGGGGCGGCGTTGGGCCCCACTCATCCCAACGATAACCAGGGCGCCGGCAAGCGTGAAGCGCAAGCCCGCAAAGAGCAGCTGCGAGGCGCTATCGTGCGCCGGGATACCAAAGAGTGCGTAGCCGATTTTGATGCAGGGAAAGGCCGATCCCCAGAGTGCACAGCAAACAAGACAGCCCAGGATGAGTCCGGGCAGGGTGGCGAGATACGGCTTGCGGCTTTCCATGATGTCCTTCCTGCATGCGCGAAGCAAAAAAGAACCCGCCACCGGATGTGTCGGTGGCGGGTGTTGTTACCCGAAGGGATTGTACCCGATGGGAAAGGTTTAAGCGAAGTAGGTCACGCCGCTCTCAAAGATCGGCATGAACTTATCGCCGGGGACATGCTCGGGCACGTTGCGGTACAGGTTGTCGCCGCGACGCTCGGCATGGCCCATCTTGCCCAGGACGCGGCCGTCGGGGCTCGTGATGCCCTCGATGGCGAGTGCGGAGCCGTTGGGGTTGACGGAGAGATCCATGCTGGGCTTGCCGTTCTCGCCCACGTACTGCGTGGCGACCTGGCCGTTGGCGATCAGCTGGGCGAGCACTTCGTCATTGGCGACAAAGCGGCCCTCGCCGTGGCTGATGGCGACGGTGTAGGGGTCGTCCAGGCTGCACTGCGACAGCCACGGGGACAAGTTGGACGAGATGCGGGTGCGCACCAGACGGCTCTGGTGGCGACCGATGGTGTTGAACGTCAACGTGGGCGCATCGGGCGTGGCGTCGACGATGTCGCCGTAGGGCACCAGGCCGAGCTTGATCAGGGCCTGGAAGCCGTTGCAGATGCCCAGCATCAGGCCATCGCGGGCCTTGAGCAGGTCGCGGACTGCCTCGGTGACCTCGGGAGCGCGGAAGAACGCCGTGATGAACTTGGCAGAGCCATCAGGCTCGTCACCGCCCGAGAAGCCGCCGGGGATCATGACGATCTGGCTTGCACGGATGCGGCGGGCAAGCTCGTGGGTGCTCTCCGCGACGGCCTCGGGCGTGAGGTTGTTGATCACGAAAGTGTCGGCCTCGGCACCGGCGGCACGGAAGGCGCGGGCGCTGTCGTACTCGCAGTTGTTGCCGGGGAACACGGGGATGATCACGCGCGGGCGGGCGATCTTGGCGCCGCCATACACGTGGATGTTCTTGGCGCGGAAGTCGATGGTCTCGACCTCGGCGGTCTCGCCGGCGCTGCGGTAGGCGAAGACGCTCTCGATACCGCTTTCCCAGGCCTCCTGAAGCTCGGAGAGCTCGATGACCTCGGAGCCAGTATCGATGACATAGCCCTCGACGGTGGTACCCAGGGGCTCGACGACAACGCCGTCGGCGACCTCGGGCAGCTCGGCGTCCTCGGCGAGCTCGACGATAAAGCTGCCGTAGAGCGGGGTGAAGAGGCTCTCCACGTCCACGTCCTCGGCAAGCTCGATGCCGATCTGGTTGCCGACGCACATCTTAAAGAGGCTCTCAGCGCCGCAGCCGTAGCCGGGTGTGGAGACGGCCAGGGCGTCGCCGGTGGCGGTGAGCGCCTCGACGGCGTCAAATGCGGCGAGAAGCTGCTGGGCATCGGGACGGTAGTCCTGACCATAGGTGGCGGGGGCGATACGGACAACGCGGTGCGTGAGGCCCTTGAACTCGGGGGAGACAGCGCGGGCCGCCTTGCCCACGGCAACAGCGAAGCTGATCAGAGTCGGCGGAACGTTGAGCTCGCCGGCCTCGTCCTCAAACGAGCCGCTCATGGAATCCTTACCGCCGATGGCGCCGGCACCCAGGTCGACCTGGGCCATAAGGGCGCCCAGGACGGCTGCCATGGGCTTGCCCCAGCGCTCTGCCTCGGTACGCAGACGCTCGAAGTACTCCTGGAAGGAGAGGTAGGCGCGCTTGTGCTCAAAGCCGGCGGCAACGAGCTTGGCGATGGACTCGACCACGGACAGGTAGGCGCCAGCAAACTGGTCGGCTTCCATCAGGTAGGGGTTGAAGCCCCATGCCATGGCGCTTGCCGTGGTGGTCTCGCCGTCCACGGGGAACTTGGCGACCATGGCCGAGCTCGGGGTGAGCTGCGTCTTGCCGCCAAAAGGCATAAGCACGGTTGCGGCACCGATGGTGGAGTCAAAGCGCTCGGAAAGACCCTTGTTGGAGGCAACGTTGAGGTCGGTGACAAGCGAGGTCATGCGCTCGGCAAGCGTGGTGCCGGCCCAGCTGGGTTGCCACACGCTGCGGGCGCACACGTGGGCGACTTGGTGCTTGGGCGCGCCGTTGGAGTTGAGGAACTCGCGGGACAGATCGACGATGGCGACGCCGTTCCAGGCCATGCGCATGCGCGGCTCGGCGGTAACCTCGGCGATAACGGTCGCCTCGAGGTTCTCCTCGGCGGCGTAGCCCATGAACTCCTCGACGTCACCATCGGCGACGGCGCAGGCCATACGCTCCTGGGACTCGGAGATAGCGAGCTCGGTGCCGTCCAGGCCGTCATACTTCTTAGTCACGGT
The DNA here is from genome assembly GCA_018376905.1 of Collinsella sp. Taxonomy (GTDB): domain Bacteria; phylum Actinomycetota; class Coriobacteriia; order Coriobacteriales; family Coriobacteriaceae; genus Collinsella. Next base: position 44,709 of record JAHAAK010000014.1, read on the forward strand.
GTCCAGGTCGACATACAGGCCGTCGGCAAGCTCGCCCACAGCGACCGAGACGCCGCCGGCGCCAAAGTCATTGCAGCGCTTGATCAGACGGCAGGCGTCGCCGCGGCGGAACAGACGCTGCAGCTTGCGCTCGACCGGGGCGTTGCCCTTCTGGACCTCGGCACCCGAGGTCTCGATGGACTCGGTGTTCTGGGTCTTGGAGGAGCCGGTGGCACCGCCGATGCCGTCACGGCCGGTGCGGCCGCCCAGCAGGATGATCTTGTCGGTGGGGGCGGGGCACTCGCGACGCACGTGGTTTGCCGGGGTAGCGCCCACGACGGCGCCGACCTCCATGCGCTTGGCCACGTAACCGGGGTGATAGAGTTCGTTGACCTGACCGGTGGCAAGGCCGATCTGGTTGCCGTAGCTGGAGTAGCCGGCGGCAGCAGTGGTCACGAGCTTACGCTGCGGCAGCTTGCCCTCGAGCGTCTCGGAAACCGGGACGGTGGGGTCGCCGGCGCCGGTGACGCGCATGGCCTGGTACACATAGCTGCGGCCCGAGAGCGGGTCACGGATAGCGCCGCCCACGCAGGTGGCGGCACCGCCGAAGGGCTCGATCTCGGTCGGGTGGTTGTGGGTCTCGTTCTTAAAGAGGAACAGCCAGTCCTGGTCCTCGCCATCGACATCGACCTTTACCTTGACGGTGCAGGCGTTGATCTCCTCGGACTCGTCGACATCGGTCATGACGCCGGTCTTCTTAAGGTATTTGGCGCCGATGGTGCCCATGTCCATGAGGCAGACGGGCTTGGCGTCGCGACCGAGCTCGTGGCGCATCTCCATATAGCGGTCGAAGGCCTGCTGCACCACGGCGTCGTCGATCGTCACGTCGTCCAGGACGGTGCCGAAGGTGGTGTGGCGGCAGTGATCGGACCAGTAGGTGTCGATCACGCGGATCTCGGTGATGGTGGGGTCGCGATCCTCATCGTGGAAGTACTGCTGGCAGAAGGCGATGTCCGCCTCGTCCATGGCAAGACCGCGTTCGGCGATAAAGGCGGCAAGGCCGGCCTCATCGAGCTCGCGGAAGCCGTCGAGCACTTCGACGGGCTGGGGCTCGGGGGTCTCCATGTACAGCGTCTCGGGCAGGTCGAGCGAGGCGATGCGCGCCTCGACGGGGTTCACCACGTAGTGCTTGATGGCCTCGATTGCGGCCTCGTCCAGAGCGCCCGAGATCATATAGACCTTGGCGGAGCGCACAGCGGGGCGCTCGCCCTGGCTGATGAGCTGCACGCACTCGCTGGCGGAGTCGGCGCGCTGGTCAAACTGGCCAGGCAGGAATTCGACGGCAAAGACGGCGCCATCGCTTGCGGGGAGCTCGTCGTAGGTCACATCGACCTGGGGCTCGCTAAAGACGGTCGGCACGCAGGAGCGGAAAAGCTCCTCGTCGATGCCCTCGACGTCGTAGCGGTTGATGATCCTCAGGGCCTCGATGCCCTTGATGCCGAGAATCTCGGTCAGCTCGCCCTTGAGCTGCTGAGCCTCGACGTCGAACCCGGGTTTCTTCTCCACGTAGATACGAGAGACCATTGGTTCCTGCCTTCCTGATCGGTTGGGCGTACGGTACGGTATGCGGCAGCGGTCGGTTTACGGGGCAAGCCTCGCGGTCGCCTTGAGCCACATGTTTGTAAACCTCACTATGATACGACAGCTCGCGGCGCGTTGAGGACGGCGAGGGTGCTACAGTGGGGCTCAAACAAGAGAAAGGCATCACATGGCATTCGTTTCGCTCGCCATCATCGCACTCGTGGCCTTTGCGAGTCCTTTTATCGCCTCGGCGATTCCTGGAAAACCCGTTCCCGAGACGGTCTTTTTGCTCGTGCTCGGCGCGGTGCTGGGACCCCATATGCTCGGCGTCATCCATGTAGATGCCGAGGTCTCGCTTGTGTCCGAGCTCGGTCTGGCCTTCTTGTTCCTGCTTGCCGGCTTTGAGATCGACCCCAAGAGCATCACGGGCGTCGAGGGGCGCTACGGCTTGGCGACGTGGGTCGTCACGTTTGGTATCGCCTGGCTTGCCGTGCGCTTTACCCCGTGGTTCTCGGTCAGTCATTTCGACGGTATCGCCGTGACGCTTGCCCTCACTTCTACGGCGCTCGGCACGCTCGTGCCCATCATGCGTGAGCGTTCGCTCACCGGTACACGCGTGGGCGACTCGATTCTCGCGTATGGCACTTGGGGCGAACTTGGGCCCGTGCTCGCCATGTCGGTGTTGCTGTCTGCCCGCACTGGCATCCAAACGCTCGTAATCCTTGGCTTGTTTGCGGCGGTTTGCGTGTTGCTGGCCGTGGTCCCTAGCCGCTCCAAGCGCGTCGGCAGCCGCTTCTTTGCGTTTGTCGAGGAACGTGCCGATACCACGTCGCAGACCTTCGTGCGCCTGACGGTGCTCATCCTGGTCACGCTCGTGGCGTTCTCGGCCGTCTTTGATCTCGACATCGTGTTGGGTTCTTTTGCCGCCGGCTTTGTCCTGCGCTATATCATCCCCGAGGGCAACCATACGCTCGAGACCAAGCTCGACGGCCTGGCCTACGGCTTTTTGATTCCGGTGTTCTTTACCGTATCGGGCGCAAAGATCGACCTGACGGCCGTGGCGTCGCGCCCCGGGCTGCTCGTGGGCTTTATCGTGGCGCTGCTGATAATTCGTGCCGTGCCCATTCTTATTTCTATGAGCATTTGTCCCGCGACGCGCGATGTGTCGGCGTATGGTCGCATTACCGTGGCGCTCTACTGCACCACGGCCCTGCCGATCATCGTTGCCGTGACAAGCGTTGCCGTCAACGCGGGCGCGCTGTCGCAAGATATTGCGTCGGTCATGGTTGCCGCCGGTGCCATCACGGTGTTCTTGATGCCGCTGCTCGCGCAGCTCTTCTATCGCGTGGTCGACGCCGCGCCGGTCGCCGCCGTGGCAGAAGTTGCCGAGCATCCATCCGATGCGCTCGATATCCTGCGTGCCCATCACGATTTGGCGAGTCTGCTCGCACGAGAGCACGAGCTGCTGACCTCGCATGGCCATGGTCGCGTATTCGAGGGCCTGCCTACGCTCGATACGATTGCCGAGCGTCTTTCCGCCGAGGCAGCGAGCGGCCACATCGATGCCCGCATCGTGGACGCGGCGCATCTTCTTGCCGATAAGACCTATGGAGACGAGGTTGACCCGTCCGAGCTGACTCCGCGCGAGCGTCGCCGCCTGGAGCGCGCCAAGCTCGCCGTGCGCGAATACCGCCGCCGCATGTTGGAGCTCTATGCAAGAGAAGAAGCCGAGGACGACGACGGCAAGTAGTCGATACCGGTGCTGAGACGGCATTCCAGTTTGAAAGTTAGCCTCGAAACGGGACGCGGTTTCCGCCCAGGGCCTCTACGGGAAAGCGCATCCCACTCTGAGGGCTCGAAACGGGATGCGGTTTCCGGATGAAGCCCTTGGCGGAAAGTGCATCCCGGTTTGAAGGCTCAGAACGGGATGCGCTTTCCGGAACAAGGCCCTTTGGGAAACTGCATCCCGGAACAGACGCCCAGAGTGGGACGCAGTTTCCGCGAGAGGCCCGTTGCGGAAAGTGCGTCCCGTTCTGAGCTAGAAAACTGGGACGCAGTTTCCGCCCAAATAGAAGAAGGCGCGCTGTCTGCATCGATCGCAGACAGCGCGCCTTTTGCGTAGAGCTCTGTTGAGGTTTGAAGCCTAGGCTCGCTGTGTAAATAAGTAAACCTTAATTTCCAATACTCCGAATTTTGAAATTAGATAACACATTTTTGGAGTCTTAATTGCAAATATCGGACTTATTCGAAATAATGAAAGAGGATATGGCTATTTGATTTCAAAGGAGCGATGAAGCGATGGCGTACAAGACGCTCGAAAAACTCTTTTATGCAGATTCAAGCTCTGATCGTTATGCTCGCCATGACAAGCTTCTGCACGAACGTCTTACTGCTGACGGCACGGTGCGGACTGGAATTCACCTTGAGCATGGTGAACTGTTCGCTTGTGTTCCTTTGGACCTGTCCGTTGCTAGCGAGCGGATCCTCAGAAAAGAGCGAAAGATTTCCAACCTGTGGAACAGCTTGCCTTATGTGGCTTTGGGGGCCTCGATTCGTTCGCTGGTGCTTGAGGAGGTTGTATTTAGCAACGAGATGGAGGGCGTGCACAGCACGCGGCGCCAGATTGAAGCGGCACTGGAGTCTGCGGAGGATGCTACGGTCGAACTTTGCGGTGCCGCCGAAAAGGAACACACTCCTTTTATTGAATTCGCTCGTCTCTATCTTCAGCTGGCGGATGGTCCAAATCGTCCCGGCAAACCCGAGGATATCCGCGAGATTTTCGATGCCGTCACTAAAGGCGTGCTTGACCCGAAGGACCGTCCGGATGGCAAGATGTTTCGTTTGGGTCCCGTTGTGATTGAGAACAGTCGGGGCAAGATTCTCCATCAGGGTGTTTCCTCGGAGCCCGAAATCATTGACCTCCTTGGCAAGATGATAGAGCTTGGCAATCGCGAAGATGTCCCAAGCCTTTATGTAGCCTCGCTCTGCCATTTCCTCTTTGAGTATATTCACCCTTTCTATGACGGCAACGGGAGGACGGGGAGATACCTTCTGGCGTTGAGCTTGAACGAGACGTTATCGCAGCCGACCGTGCTGTCGCTCTCCAGGACAATTGCCGAGAATAAAACTGCATATTACAAGGCGTTCGATGTGGTGGAGAGGCCCCTTAACGGCAGTGAGGCTACTTCGTTTGTCGCAATGATACTCAATTTGGTCGAGCAGGCGCAGGATGCCGTTCTGAGTGATTTGGTTGAAAAACGTACGCAGCTCGAGGATCTTAAGACGGCAATCGAAGAGCTCGACGGCTCATTTACCGAAAGGGCAAAAGATATTCTTTTTTATGCGGCCCAGATGCATATTTTCGAAGCCTTTGGTGAGTCCACGCTTCATGGCGTGTCGGGCTATCTCGATGTAACAAAGCCGACAGCGAGTAGGTCATTGTCAAGCCTAATCGCCGCCGGCTATTTAGAAAAGGTGTCCGCAAGGCCGCTTGTGTGCAGGATGACGGGGTCGGGACTTAATCTGCTCGGGCTAGAGTGAGCACCGGTTGTTAGGCGAATGGGCGCTCAAAGGACTCGTCCACTATTCCTTTACAGCGCAAAGCTGCTCTTGCATCGGAAGCGCCTTTGAGACCCCCCCAACGGACTCTCGTGTCAAATAGAGGAGATTATGATTCAATCTCGTTCGACACGTACGCCATGAGTTCATCGTCTAAGGCCTTCAAAGAGTTTTTGATTTCCTGTCTGCGCGCGCGAGCCTGTTCTATTTTTGCGTCACATTCTCGTTTCGCTTTGAATTCGAATGGGCTGAAGAAGGAACGTCTGCTCTTAAGCTCTCGAAGTTCGTTTCCCAGCTGGTCAAATTCCTCTTCGAGCCATTGTTTTTGCGACTTTTTAACAGGATTATCTAACCAATATTTGGCCTGGAGCTCTGTTTCTTTTTCAGCGCGCTCACGTTCCTTCTTCTTCTCGGGGTCGTATTCGTCACGCTTTGCCATGTCCTTTACTAGCTGTTCCCTCCGAAGCTGTTTCGCCTCATCGCTGAGGAAAAAACCGTCGTTAGTTATTTGCCCGCTGGAGTATTGGCTGTGGTATCGGCGATTTGTTCGGACATTGATACATCGCTCCTCGAGAGTGCACAATATGCCCCAGCATTTTAAGAGCAGCTCATCTGTGGCAGCACCTTGCTTTGCGACCTTATTGTCAGAGAGGTCGATGGCTAAGCGAGCTGCTTTTACGCAACTATCGTATGCGTCTATGCATAAATCAAAAGCTTCCTCTTCGTTGTCATAGTCGAAATCACTTGTCCCGTAGTAATCAAACACACGAACCTTGTTCCATCGCTCTGACCATGCGTTACTGCCGTGGACCGCAGAGCTTAGGATTGTGATTGCAGCATTGAAATACATTGATGAAATGTTGCGCTCTGCAAGACCGGAAAGGTCTTCGGTAAAGGCGTCGAGGAACTCTTCGATATTCTCAGGTATCTCGGCACTCTCCCCCTGCTCCTTGCTGAGCCTCTTTACGGCAGCCGTCTGTAACTCGCACGCGGCCTCTATATTTTTCCATTGGAGTTCACGCGACTGTAGGTGACGAATAAGCTCCGATTGAACTAACTCTAGATTCTTCGCATTCGGTAGATTTGCAAGTTTCTGGCAGAAAAAGTCTGTCTCTGAGTTTGCGATAGCTCGCAGATGCTCAATGAAACCTATCGCTATGTTTAGCGCGTCGTTTATCTCATCAAAATCTGATGGGACTCGATTTAGCAGCTTTAGCATATTAATGCATGCTGCATTTGATTCCGACAAGCGATCGTTGTCAAACGCGAGCTGCCAGTCTATCGCTTTTGCCTTTATTGACCATGCCTCGGCGTTCTCAAGATCAATCTCGAGGACCATGGAGGCATATTTCTCAGCATCGGCGTTGTTACCTGCTTTTTGAGCAGTTCTAGCTAGGGCGAGATATCTATTGACATCTTCAGTGCGGTCTGTTTTTACCGTGCCTTCGACTTGGACAACGCCCTCGACCATCATTTTCTTTGCGGTTTCAAGCGTGTATTTCATTCCGCAACTTTGACAGACGAAGAAGTCTCCATCCTTGATTATTTCTGTGCTTCCGCAGAGCTCGCATTGCAGCGCCTTCATTTCGATTGCTCCATTTCATACCCCTTGCTGTTCATTTCCCGTATTAGTTTCTGCTTTATCTCAAAAACGTCATCCTTGTAAGGGAGATATAACATGCCGTTTATATCGGACGGTTTTTCTATTGGCGGGTCAGTTTCTTTGAGAAGGATCGCGGTTCTGGACCTATCAAATTTCATCAGTAGCATCCCGAGTTCCAAAACTACGTTCTGGCGAGCTCTTGGCTGTGGTTGATTCTGTTCATTCTTTGGATAGCCCATATCGTCCGGGGTCATAAGCACGATTCCGAAATTTGCACGAGGGATGTATTCCATTAGTTGTTCAATTATTGTTCGGCCCCCCATGGGCTGATTATCGAGAAAAATTGGCTCGAGATTCAACTCTTCGAGAAGACGTTGGAGTTGGTTTCGTGCAGTTTTATCGTGGCCATAAACAACGAAAACTTTGTTGTTTGGTTCGTCAACGATTTCATCTTCAATGGCTTCTCGAACTTGATCAGCGTTATTTCCTTGACAAAAGAAGCCGCCGCTGTCGTAGACATATACGGCTGTTCCATTCTCGAGCTTTATTCGATAGCCAATAGTTTTGTATCTCTGGGTCTTTTTTACCGGAATATCTTTTGAAACAAGAAGCGAGATTAATTTAGGCTCTGTTAGACCAGGATTGACATTCCGCCCCGTCATCTTCTTGCGATTGCACAATGGTCGCCCCTTGTCGAATCTGAATCCGGCAAGGGGCGATGC
>JAHAAK010000015.1 GCA_018376905.1 Collinsella sp.
GCCTGGACGAAGTCCGGGCCCGCGCCTTTAGACGCGAGCCCGGGGCCCGTGGGTTATACCCTAAGAGCAAACCACCCTTTTTAAGGGTGGTTCTGATTTAAGAGTGCTCCTGCCGCCGCTGCCCGCGGTGCCATCATCATCGCTGTCAAGCAGATCGTGGTCGTTGCCGTGTCGCTGCTCATCCTTTATGTGTTCAACGACAACTTGTTTGGCATTTCTGCAATGGTGATGCTGGCGGCTTGCACGGGTGCCAACAACGCTATGTACGCTGGACTGATGGGCACCATGGGCAACGAGGCCGAGCGTGGCGCCGTCGCCATCACCACGCTGGTTGTCGGCCCTCCGGTCACGATGATTGTCCTTGGCGCTGCCGGCCAGGCTCCGATCGGCTGGTCGCTCGTGGGCGCCATCCTGCCGATCGTCGTCGGCATTATCCTGGGCAACCTGTTCCCCAGCTTTAAGAAGATGATGGCACCGGCACTTTCCGCCATCATCGTGCTCGTCTTCTTTGCTATGGGCTCGACCATGACTTTTGGCCAGCTTATCAACGGCGGTCTTCCCGGCATCCTGCTCGGCGTGATCTGCTCGGTGGTCTTTGCAATTCCCGTCATCGCGGTCGATAAGCTCACGGGCGGCACGGGTGTCGCAGGTGCGGCCATTTCGAGCTGCGCCGGAGCCAATGTGGCCACGCCTGCTGCCATGGCAAGCGCCAACGAGGCCATGTACGGCGGTGCGGTGCTCGCGACGGCTACGGCACAGGTTGCTGCCTGTGCAATCGTGACGGCTATTTTGACCCCGCTGGTCACCAGCTGGTGCTACAAGCATTTTGAGGGCCAGCAGAGCAACGGCAAGGCAACGACCGACAAGGCCTCCGCAGCCGCCTAATGCTAAACGGTAATCAAAGCTAAAAACTAGCTACGCCACAGGGCGGCCACGGGGGATCCCGTGGCCGCCCTGCAGTTTCTGTAGGGTCTTTGGGACACTTTACCCTGCTAAAGCTGGCATAACAGCTAGAGCGAACGTCGTACAAAGGCAAGGAAAAATAACATACAAATCGGTGAACGGTAGTTGTTTGCACTCGCATTTCCTGCGGATTTGTAAAAAACGCCATTATGATATAAAAAAAGAAACATATAACAGCCCAGATGGAGAGGGTCGCTATGTTATCCTTCTCAGACGGATGAAATCTTGGGTTTTGGGTTGTAGTTCCAAGGTGGACAAACGTTTTCCCTGCACCAACGTGTGGTGAAGAACGGAAGAAGCCGGTAGTGCAAGCCGAAAATTCAAGAATTCAATAAGCAGCGGTGTGAGAGAGCGCCGCATAACACGTAACTAGGAGCGTGGTTACACAATGCAGGAGGCATGGGAAGGCTTCAAGGAAGGCATTTGGACGGGAGAGGTTGACGTCCGAGACTTCATCCAGAAGAACTACACCCCCTACGAGGGCGACGAGTCGTTCCTCGCCGGCCCGACCGAGCGTACCAAGGAGCTGTGGGGCGAGGTTCTCGACCTGCTGCTTAAGGAGCGCGAGCAGGGCGGTGTCCTCGATATGGACACCAAGACCGTTACGGGTATCGTGAGCCACCCCGCTGGCTACATCGATAACGCCCACCGCGAGAAGGAGACCATCGTCGGTCTCCAGACTGACAAGCCGCTCAAGCGCGCGCTGCACGTCAACGGCGGTATCCGCATCGCTTGCCAGGCTGCCAGCCAGCACGGCTATAAGGTCGATGAGAACGTTGTCGAGCGCTACACCTTCGAGCGCAAGACCCACAACGCTGGCGTCTTCGATGTCTACACCCCCGAGATGCGTGCTTGCCGCTCGGCTCACATCATCACCGGTCTGCCCGATGGCTATGGCCGCGGCCGCATCATCGGCGACTACCGTCGTGTTGCCCTGTACGGCGTCGACTACCTGATCAAGGACAAGGAGGCCCAGAAGGCTTCCACCCCGACGGTCATGACCGCCGACAACATCCGCGATCGCGAGGAGCTGCAGGAGCAGATCCGCGCCCTCGGCGAGCTCAAGATGATGGCCGAGACCTATGGTTTCGACATTTCCAACCCTGCTACCAACACGCAGGAGGCCATCCAGTGGATGTACTTCGCCTACCTCGCTGCCGTCAAGGAGCAGAACGGCGCCGCTATGTCCATCGGCCGTACCTCTACGTTCATCGACATCTACGCCGAGCGCGACCTTGCCAACGGTACCTTCACCGAGGAGCAGATCCAGGAGTTCGTGGATCACTTCATCATGAAGCTCCGCATGGTCAAGTTTGCCCGTACCCCCGAGTACCAGGCCCTGTTCACCGGCGACCCGCAGTGGGTCACCGAGTCCATCGGCGGCATGGGTGTTGACGGCCGTACGCTCGTTACCAAGATGAGCTACCGCTACCTGCACACGCTCGAGAACATGGGCACCAGCCCCGAGCCCAACATGACCGTTCTGTGGTCGACCCGTCTGCCCGAGAACTTCAAGAAGTTCTGCGCCAAGACTTCTGTCGCCAGCTCCTCGATCCAGTACGAGAACGACGACCTCATGCGCGTTTACCACGGCGACGACTACGGCATCGCCTGCTGCGTGTCCTCCATGCGCATCGGCAAGGAGATGCAGTTCTTCGGCGCCCGTGCCAACCTGGCCAAGTGCCTGCTCTACGCGCTCAACGGCGGTGTTGACGAGGTCTCCAAGAAGCAGGTCGGCCCCAAGTATCGCGCCGTCGAGGGCGATACGCTCGATTACGACGACGTTGTGGCCAAGTACAACGACATGATGAAGTGGCTCGCTGGCGTGTACGTCAACTCGCTGAACATCATTCACTACATGCACGACAAGTATTGCTACGAGCGCATCCAGATGGCTCTGCACGACAAGCACGTGCACCGCTGGTTCGCTACGGGCATCGCTGGCCTTTCCGTCGTGGCTGACTCCCTGTCCGCCATCAAGTACGCCAAGGTCCACCCTGTCCGTGATGAGAACGGCATCATCGTCGACTTCGAGACCGAGGGCGAGTTCCCCAAGTACGGTAACGACGACGACCGCGTCGACCAGATCGCTCACGACGTTGTGCACCAGTTCATGGAGTACATCCGCATGAACGACACCTACCGCAACTCCGTGCCCACGACCTCGGTTCTGACCATTACTTCCAACGTCGTGTACGGCAAGAAGACCGGCTCCACCCCCGACGGCCGCAAGGCTGGCCAGCCGTTCGCCCCGGGTGCTAACCCCATGCACAAGCGCGATAGCCACGGCGCCATCGCTTCGCTGTCTTCGGTTTCCAAGCTCCCGTTCCGCGATGCTCAGGACGGCATTTCCAACACCTTCTCCATCATCCCGAGTGCGCTCGGCAAGGAGGACCAGGTGTTCTTTGGCGATATCGACCTTGATCAGCTGGGCGAGTAACTATTGTTAGTGCTATACTAACAATAACGATTACTGATTAGCGCGCCGGTTTCGGCCGGCGCCTATCAATCGAAGGAGACATATTATGAAGGTTTCTGAAGTTTCCGAGACTCAGGCCGATAACCTGGTCCACATGCTCGACGCTTACGCCGAGAAGGGTGGCCACCACCTGAACATCAACGTCTTCAACCGTGAGACGCTGCTCGACGCTCAGGCTCACCCCGAGAAGTACCCGCAGCTGACCATCCGCGTTTCCGGCTATGCCGTGAACTTCCACACGCTCACCAAGGAGCAGCAGGACGAGGTCATTGCGCGTACCTTCCACAACAAGTTCTAAAGGGGTTTAACTCCCGCAGGATCGCCGGGCCGTCTTGGGTTACTTTCCAAAACGTCCTCGGACATGCAAAGGGCTCCGCTGCGCGCTTCGCGCGGCGGAGCCCTTTGCGTCCTGCGGGATGTTTTGGAAAATAACCCAAAACCGGCCATGTGGGGTCCTTTGGAGTCACCCTTTAGGCGGAACTCTCCTAATTATTTGGATGAGTCGTTTACTTACTTGTACTGTTACCGTCTTCCCGCTCTTGTTGGGGTATGCTTTGTTCGTATGTAAACGTATGACATGTTGATGGGGGAGGGTGCTATGGCTCGCGAGAGTGCTCGTTCTAAGGATACGGCTAAGCCTGGCATCAAGGAAGTTGCGGCGGTGGCGGGGGTTTCGCCTACTACGGTATCTCGCGTGCTTAATAATCGCGGCTATATTAGCCAAGAGACCCGCGATAAGGTCCATGCCGCGATGAAGCGCATCAACTATACGCCCAACGATATCGCCCGTGCCATGCTCAACGGCCGCCTGAATCTTATCGGTATGATCGTCCCCTATGTCAGCAGTCCGTTTCATGCCCAAGTGGTTCAAGTCATTGAGCATACCCTGGCCGAAAACGGTTTTAAGATGCTGCTGTGCAATAGCGCCAATCGACCCGAGCTTGAGCGCTCTTATATCGACATGCTTCGACGCAATATGGTTGATGGCGTCATCGTCAACTCGCTTAATATCGGTGCCGAGGCGTATGCCGAGATGGGCTTGAGTCTGGTTGGTATCGACTGCGACCTTGGCGAAGCCTCTGTTCAGATTGCGAGCGACAGCTATAGCATCGGCGAACTTGCCACGCGTCGCCTGATCGATGACGGATGTTCACGCATCCTGTGCCTGCGCAGCAATAGCCGCATGCGCATGCCTGCCAATAAGCGTACCGATGCCTACCTCGATGTTGTTGAGCAGGCCGGTTTGCCCGCGCTTGTCCGTGAGGTTGAGTTCGTTAAGCCCGACGACGAAAAGAGCGCGGTCGTTGCGAAGATCCTCGATGAGAACCCCGATATTGACGGCATCTTTGCGGGAGACGACACGATGGCGGCTATCTGTCTTAACGTGATGAAGCAGCGCGGCTTGAGCGCTCCGGGCGATATTAAGGTCGTGGGCGCGGATGGTGCCCGCCGCACTATGACGTTTATGCCTGACTTAACAACCGTACGCCAAGATATCGATCGCATCGGAGAGCTCGCGGCGCAATCCATCATTGCTCTTATTAACGGCGAAAAGCCCGAATCGAATATCAAGCTCCCCGTTGAACTCATTGAGGGTAAAACCGCGTAGTTCATCCCGTGCCAAAAGAATTCCTCAAACACCTCTGATGACCGTTCGCCGGCATATGTCAACCGTTTGCCGACGACTGGAACTGCGAAAAGACGTATTGGTGTGAAAACGTTTGACATATGAAAACGATTGACATATCTTGCAGTTGTACCGAGTTAGTATCTCGTGAGAAAGGAAGTCTCGGATGCACAAGGTGTATTACCAGCCTGAGGGAATTTGGGTAGGCGACATCATGCCGTACGGCGAGGACGGCACGTTCTATCTCTATCATCAGCGTGACACGCGAAACCCCGGACCTTTCGGAGAGCCGTTTGGCTGGGCACTCGCGACAACCAAGGACTTCGTCAATTACAAAGACTTTGGCGAGAGCCTTGAGCGTGGCGGCGACGAGGAAGTCGACCAGTATGTTTATGCCGGCACGGTGTTTAAGGTGGGCGACAAGTACCATGCGCTCTACACTGGTTGCAATCGCGATAAGGTCAAGGCACGCTTGATGAAGCAGGTTCTTCTTCACGCAACGAGTGACGACGCCGTCAAGTGGGAGAAGAACATCGCCGAGACGCTGCTTCCGCCCCAGGAGGGTTACGATGACCGCAACTGGCGCGATCCCTTTGTGCTTTGGGATGAGGAGAACGAAGAGTACATGCTCATCCTCGGCACGCGTGTGGGCGAGGACAAGCGTCTGATGACCGGTCGTCTGGTCAAGTTCACCTCCAAGGACCTGGATACCTGGGAGTTCCAGGGCGACTGGTGGAATCCGGGCCTGTACACCATGTTCGAGATGCCTGATCTCTTTAAGATGGGCGACTGGTGGTATCTGGTGTTCTCCGAGTACAGTGATGGCAACAAGACCCGTTACCGCATGTCTCGCTCTATCAACGGTCCTTGGATCACTCCTGCGGACGATTCCTTCGATGGCCGCGCGTACTATGCCGCGCGTACCGCATTTGATGGTGAGCGCCGCGTTCTCTTTGGTTGGGTTCCTACGCGTGACGAGGGCGGTGACCCCAGCTCTTACCTGTGGGGTGGCACCTTTATGCCCCTCGAGATCGTTCAGCGTGCCGACGGAACGCTCGGCACCAAGCTCCCCGACAGCATGCTTGGCGCCTTTGGCGAGGGCAAGGCTGTCGAGACCTTTGAGCTTTCCTGCGAGTCGGGCAAGGTCGAGCAGGTGCTCGCCGCGGATGCCGGCTCCACCTACTTGCTCGATGCCGACATTGAGCTCGGCGGTAACGCTGCCGGCTTCTCGGTCAAGTTCGCCGAGGACGCCGAGACTGGTCTTGCCTATGAGTTCCGCGCCAACCTGCGCGAGGGCAAGCTCGAGTTCACGCCGGCTCCCCAGTACCCGTGGTTCCAGGTCAACAACATGGGCCTCGAGCGTCCGTTGTTCTTTAAGGGCGAGGGCACTCACCATGTGCGTCTGGTCGTCGACGACGACATCGCGACCATCTTTGTCGATGATGTTGCGCTCAACGCTCGCTTCTGCAACAAGCAGGGCCAGGGTGTGGCGCTTACCGTCACCGACGGTGCGCTCAAGTGCGCAAACGCAACGATCGCGTCTCTGTAGAGGCAACGAACCGTTTTATGATTTAGAAAAGGAATGGAGAGGAACATGGACTACAAGGCAGTGTCCCAGCAAGTCGTCGACAACGTCGGCGGACTGGAGAACATCGAGGGCGCCACGCATTGCGTGACCCGTCTGCGTCTGGTGCTCAAGGATACGAGCAAATACAACAAGGCCGAGCTCGAGAACATCGATGGCGTCAAGGGCGTGCTGTACAACAGCGGCCAGCTCATGATCATCTTCGGTACCGGTACCGTCAACAAGGTTTACGATGAGTTTATGGCTCTGACGGGCGTTAAGGAGATCAGTGCTTCCGAGGTCAAGGGCGCCGAGGCGGACAAGAAGGGCAAGTTCTTCTCGGTCCTCAAGGTATTCTCGGACATCTTTATCCCCATCATTCCCGCCTTCGTCGGCGCTGCAATCATCATCGGCCTTAAGTCGCTGATCGTTGCCAACGGCCTCTTTGGCATGGAGGGCAGCCTCGCCGATCACAGCGAGTTCCTCAAGAACCTCGCAAGCTTCTTTGCCATTATCGCCACCACGTTCGACTACCTGCCTGTCCTGGTTATGTACAGCGCGGTCAAGCGTTTTGGCGGTAACCCGATCCTGGGCATCCTCGTCGGTATCGTCATGGTTCACCCGAGCCTTATGAACCGCAACACGTTCGTTATGGACCCGACGGGTGCTGAGTACTGGAACTTCGGTCCGCTATCCATTCCCATGGTTGCTTTCCAGGGCGGTGTGTTCCCCGCAATCCTGACTGCCTGGTTTATGGCCAAGGTCGAGAAGATTGCCCAGAAGTACATCCCCGAGGTCGTTTCGTTCGTCTTTGTCCCGACCGTTACCCTGATTCTTGCTAACGTTGCCCTGTTCACCGTGTTCGGCCCGCTCGGCAACCTGATCGGTGACGTCCTCGCCGGCGTAATCGATATCCTGTACAACAGGATGGGCGTCTTTGGTGCCTTTGTCTTCGCCGCGTTCCTGCAGCCGCTCGTCGTTACCGGTACGCATCAGTTCATCCAGGGTATCGAGGCAAACCTTGTTGCCACGACTGGCTTCAACTACATCCAGGCCATCTGGTCGGTTTCCATCATCGCCCAGGGCGGCGGCGCCATCGGTATGTACCTCATTCACAAGAAGCACTCCAAAGAGCGCAACATCTGCATGTCGTCCTTTATCCCGACGCTGGTCGGAATCTCCGAGCCCGCTATCTTTGCTGCAAACATGCGCTATTCGATCATTCCGTTCATCTGCGCATGCATCGGTGCAGGCTGCGGCGGTGCCTTCGTCAAGCTCTTTGAGGTGCGCGCTATCGGTCAGGGTCTGACCGGCGTGCTTGGCCTGCTCATCGTCACGCCCGAGACCCTCGTGTGGTATGTGGCTGGCAATCTCATCGCCTTTATCGTGCCGATCGTCTTGATCTTTGCCTACAACAAGGCAAAGGGCGTGCCGACCACCGATGAAGAGGGCGCTGGCGCTGGCTTCGACGTTAGCTTCTAGTTGAGCCGTTCAGTGTAATCTGAGGATAAGTCCATTTGAGGAAGGGCGTTCGACTCGTGTGAGTCGAGCGTCCTTCCCCATAGACGAGAAAGTCAACGGCGATGTTAAATCAAAAAAACAAGGTGACACGCGCGGACTATGAGCAGTGGCGTGTCGGACAGGATGAGACGGCGGCTCGCATCGCGTCCGACCCCGATAGGCTTCTGTTCCATGTGGAGCCTGAGCTTGGCTGGCTCAACGACCCCAACGGTTTGGTTCAGATTGGTGATACGTATCACATCTATCATCAATACGATCCGTTCGATGCTGCGCATGGCGGTCCAGTGCTTTGGAACCATCTGACGACAAAGGATTTTGTGACGTACGAGAATCACGGCCCCGTGCTGTTCCCCGATTCCGATTTGGATTCGAGCGGAGCGTATTCTGGTTCTGCCTTTGTACGTGATGGCAAGATTCACTACTTCTATACCGGCAACGTCAAGCATTTTGACCGCGATGATTACGACTACGTGTTGACGGGCCGTGAGCAAAACCAGATTCATATGGTTGCCGAGAATCCCGACGAATTGGGCGAGAAGCGCATGGCTGTTGGACCAGTCGATTACCCCGACGATATCGGTACGCACGTGCGCGACCCCAAGATCCTTGAGCACGATGGTATCTACTACATGGTTCTGGGCGCTCGTACGAAAGACGACCGTGGCTGCGTGCTTGTCTATACTTCGCGTGATTTAGGGGTCTGGAGCTATGCGACGCGCATTGAGCTGGGCGAGAAGTTTGGCTTTATGTGGGAGTGCCCTGATCTGTTTGAGCTCGATGGCGAGCTTATTCTCGTTTGCTGTCCGCAGGGTGTGCCTGCCGATGGTTGGCGTTACCGCAATCCGCATCAGTGCGTGTGGTTCCCTATCGAGGCCGATTGGGAGGCGCCGAGCTTTAAAATCGTCGGGCAGGGCATGCCCCCGATGGTCGATGCCGGTTTTGATTTCTATGCTCCGCAGTCCTTTGAGGATGCTGCAGGCCGGCGTTTGATGATCGGATGGTCGGGTTGCCCCGATGCGACGGCAGAAAACCCGACGGTGGCGCGCGGGTGGCAGTGCGCGTTGACGGTGCCGCGAGAGCTGAGCATGCGCGATGGTAAGCTCTGCCAGCAGCCGGCGCACGAGATTGAGAGGATGCGCGGCGACTGCGTTCGCGCGACAGGCGGTGAAACCGTTGAGGAGCCGGGCCGCCTGTTTGATCTTGTGGTTTCCTGTGAGGGCGCCAAGATGGTCGAGCTCGAGATTCGCAAGGGTGTCTTTGTGCGCTATGCAGACGGGATGCTTACCCTCGACATGGGTGACGAAGGCTATGGGCGCGACCAGAGGTCGATCGAGCTCAGCGAGCTTCGCGACCTGCGCGTGCTTTCGGACACTACGATGGTCGAGATTTTTGCAAATGGCGGCGAGGCGGCACTTACGAGCCGTACCTATTCGCCGGCGGTTTCGGCGATGGGGTTGCATGCCGAGGGTGCGGCATCGATGAATTTCTACCGCCTCGTGCATTAACCGTGCATGGGGCACGATTGGACTTGCTGGGCGAAATGAATCGCAGTTGCCGCGGCCAACTACCGTTTATCGCGTATAGCGACCGTTTGCGGAGTAAGTAACACTTAGTAATAAACCGTGTAGAATCTCAGGTTAGCACGGAGTTTTCCAGGGAGACGCTGTCCTTTGTTGTGCGCAAGGGGCGGCGTCTCTTTGGCGCTTGGACGCCGTTGTGCAACAGTGCGGCGGCGCGTGCCATGTATTGAAAAGCCAATGTCGAGATGGGTCGTGATAATAATGGGCAAGTACGTAATCGTGGTTGAGTCTGGGTCGGATGTGACGCCGGAGCTCTGCGAGCGCTACGGCATCGTGCGCGTGCCCATGCATGTCACGATTGGTGACGAGACCGTCGAGGACGGCTCCATCGATCCGCTCGAGATTTACTCGCGCTGCAACGAGTTTGGCGTAATGCCCAAGACCAGCGGCTGCGCGCCTGCAGATTTTGCGCACGTATATGACCGTATCCATGCCGAGCAGCCCGATGCGACCATTCTGCATCTTGCGTACTCCGAAGTCACGACTTGCTCGCATCAGTCCTCCAAGATTGCGGCTAAGGGCCGCGACTACGTATTCTCCATGGATACGCGTTTTGTCTCGGTGGGCCAGTCGCTCGTTGCCGTCGAGACCGCCAAATACATCGAGGCTCACCCCGATGCCACCGTCGACGAAATTTTCGCCTTCACCAATTCGGTGATGGACCGTGTGCTGCTGGGCTTTGTTCCTACCGACCTAGCCTTCCTTAAGGCGGGAGGTCGTCTGTCCAACGTGGCATTCCTTGGCGCCCACCTGCTCAAGATTAAGCCCTGCATTGAGGTGACGGGCGGTAAGTTTGTGGCGACCAAGAAGTTCCGCGGCTCTATGCTCAAGTGCGCCCGCGCCTTTATTGACCACATGGTTGCGAAGGGCGAGATTGACTACTCGCACATTGGCCTGGCGTATTCGGTAGGCCTTTCCCAGGAGCTGCGCGACGACATGGAAGTCTATGCGCACGACCTGGGCTTTAAAGACGTTACCTGGACTCAGGTCGGCGGTGTCATCTCGAGCCATTGCGGCCCGACCGCCTTCGGTGCGGTGCTCACGCTCAAGGCGTAAAGGTTGTAGGCGAGCATTCTTCGCCTTCACATCTCGACATGGGCTCCCGTCACGGTAATGGGGGATAGATTAAAACGTGCCATTCTAGCCCGAGACGTTTAAACGCAAACGCATAGGCTAGAATGGCTCTGGCATTTTAATTGGTTGCATCCAAGGAGAGGCAAGGTAGCGCGAATGGCAGAAATGACGCTTGAGGGTGTGGACGCTCGTCCCGAGGACTCCGCGTTTGCCCTGGGCCGCGTACATTCGATTGAAACGATGGGTACGGTCGACGGACCCGGCATCCGCTTCGTAGTGTTTGTCCAAGGCTGTCCCATGCGCTGTGCGTATTGCCACAATCCCGATACCTGGTCTGTTAACGGCGGCACCATGGTGACAGTCGAGCACCTGATGGACGAGTTCCAGAGCAACCATGAGTTCTATCGCAGCGGCGGCATTACGGTTTCGGGTGGCGAGCCGCTCCTACAGCCTGAGTTTTTGGCCGACCTGTTCCGTGCAATGCACAACAACCCCGATGGCCGCGTGCATACCTGCCTGGATAGCTGTGGCTACGCCTTCGACCCTCAGCATCCCGAGAAGTTCGATGCCGTGCTCAACGAGACCGACATGGTACTGCTCGATATTAAGCATGCCGACCCGGTCGAGCATAAAAAGCTGACCGGTTGTGATCCCGCACGCATCCTGGCGTTTGGCGATGAGCTGGCGCGGCGCAGGATCAAGGTCGTTATCCGTCACGTGGTGGTGCCGGGCATTACCGACACGGTGGAGGAGTGCGAGGCACTCGGTCGCCTGATCGCTCCATGGCACAACGTGGTGGGCCTGGAAATGCTGCCGTATCACACGATGGGTGTCGTCAAGTACGAGCAACTGGGCATTCCCTATAAGCTCGAGGGCGTGCCCCAGATGGATACCGCGCGCATGCCCGAGTTGCGCAATGCCGTTATGACCGGCATGAAAAAGCGCCGTGCGGAGCTCAAAAACGCTATCGGATAGCATGCCATTTTCGTTCCCCAAGGGCACTCATTGGGGACAGACTTAAATGAGTGCCCCTGGGCACCTAGTTGATTGCTAAAGAGCCCCGTCCTTAAAAGACTGCTCTCTGGGTTGCGGTGAGATGCGCAACAGAATCGTGCCATTTGGATAAATACGCTTGTGGTTTCTTTAAAGACACCTTAAACGCCGCTGAATATCTTTGGAAAGAAATGCCTGCTCGGTATCATACTGCTCGTATATAAACGGTGGCAGTCAGGAGACCACGTGCGAAACATCGCATCGCGGGACGAGTATGTGCCGCAGCATGGCAGCAGATATAAGACGAAGGGCACGTCTTCGCGTGGCCTTGCCGGCGCTCGCATCCGCGTGAGGAAGATTGCCGCCATTGGGATGCTAACGTCGGCGGTTATTATCCTCGGAATTACCGTTAAAACCTACGCCTCGGAGCGAACGGTGCGCCCAGATGCGTCAACGGTACAGCTGCAAAACGAGAAGGTTTCAAAGTCCAAAGCGTCGGCAGATCAAGCTCTGTCGACGGCAGATCTCAAGACGAGACTTTCGAAGGCGGACTTCAACGATATCCCTTCGGGTGATACCGTTCGGACCTTCTCGTTGGTGGATAACAAGACTCCTGCCTTGGAGGATGAGAGCCTTGCCTCGCTCCAGGATGCCCTGTGTCGGGCGCAGGAGCTGGGCGACGTGGGTGTAGTGTTCTACGACCTATCGAGCGGTAGGGGCGTGACGTATAACGCCGATGTCGAGGTGTATGGAGCGAGCAGCTACAAAGCGCTGTATGCGCTCTATATTTGTGAGACGTTGGTCGAATCGGGGCGGGTGTCGCTCGATGGGCCTTTAGCCACGTATGGTGGTTGCAGCATGGGCTGGCAGACGGTGCGCGACCTTATCGAGAATGCCGTCGCCAACTCAGACAACGATTCGTTTATCGCGTTACGCGCGGCGTTTGACCATGATGGCTATGAGGATTGGATTGCCAATCTGGGTGTTGATGACGAAACGGCACTGAATCCGATGAGTGATTTTCCGACCTACTGCCCGCGCACTTCTGCGAGGTTATGGCGCGAGATGAGCGAGTATCTGAGCATGGATACCGAGACTTCACAGTGGTTGTCAGGCCTTTTGGCATCAACATCGCGCTCGTTTATTCGCGATGGCATTGCGGACGATCAGGTCTTGGTGCGCAACAAAGCGGGTTGGATCAGCGAGGACGGCTACTATTCGACATGCGATGCAGGCCTCATCGACATCGATGGCCGTACCTATGTCATGAGCGTCACGACATCGATGCCGTGGAGCGACCGCTCGAGCGAGGTTACGGCCGCGATTGCAAAGGCTCTGTTTGATACGCGAGCTGCACTGGCTTAGCGTGTTCGTTTGACGAGGTCAAACAAAATGCTGGTACCATACCGTGGTTGAGAATTTCGAATAGGTTTGGGGAATGGCATGGCTACCATTGCGATTATCGGTGCGCTCGAAAAAGAGATCATGCAGATTAAGGAAGAGTTGAGCGACGTTTGCGAGGCACGGGAGGCAGGCTTGACCGTTGTGAGCGGTGAGCTCGACGGCCTGACAGTTGTCGCCACAACGGCGGGCATGGGCACGGTGAACGCCGCCGCTGCAACACAGCACCTCATTAGCAAGTATGCTCCGCAGGCTGTTGTGTTTTCGGGCATTGCGGGCGGTTTGAACCCCAAGCTCCATATCGACGACGTGGTCATTGGCAAACGCCTACGCTATCTGGATACCGATACCGCGCTTATCGCCGAGTCCGCACCGGGGCTCGAGGAGTTTGGCTCGACGCCCGCGCTGGTCGATATTGCCGCCGAAGTGCTTGCTGAGCGTGGGTTTGTTGACGCTTCGACAAATGCGGTCGCTTCGAATGAGGGCACCAAGCAGTTCCTGGTCGGCACGATTGCCACGGGTAACCGCTTTGTGACGGGCGCCACCATGCGCAACGACGCTATCGAGGCGACGCATGCCGATTGTGTCGGCATGGAGGGCGCGGCAATTGCCCATGTCGCAACCAAAAATGGTGTCGATTGCCTGGTGTTGCGCGCTATCAGCGATAATTGTGACGAGGCGTACGATGCAATTTGCGAGCGCGAGTTCGATCTGTTCGAGTACGCGCGTGTCGCAAGTGACATCACGCTCGATATCGTCCGCCGCATTGCCGCTGCGCAATAGCGCGTCTATTTGTAAGAACCTACGACCAAGGAGTGTCCATGGCCGATTCCATTAACTATCAGCTTGCCAAGTTCGTTGCCAGCTATGGCAAGGTTTCGCAGATTCCCGAGTCCACCTGCCCCGAGGTGAGCTTTGTCGGCCGCTCCAACGTGGGCAAGTCGTCGATTATGAACAAGCTATTTGGCCGCAAGAACCTGGTCAAGGTTTCGAGCACGCCGGGCAAGACGAGCAATATCAATTTCTTCGAGGCCGACGATGTGCACTTTGTGGACCTGCCGGGCTACGGTTTCGCGCGTCGCTCCAAGGCCGAGCGCGACCGCTGGGCCGAGCTCATCGGCGACTTCTTCGACTCCGAGCGCAGCTTTAACCTGGTCGTGTCGCTGGTGGACATTCGCCACGATCCCAGTAAGCTCGACCATGACATGATCGACTACCTGCAGGGCAACGAGTTCAACTTTATCGTCTGCCTCACCAAGGCTGACAAGCTCAGCCGCACCCAGCAGGCCCGCCAGGCAGCAGCCATCAAAAAGCAGCTCAACGTTCCGGCCGAGAACGTGATCATCACAAGCTCCCAGACCGGTACCGGCATCGACGAACTCAAAAAGCGCATCGCCGAGGCCTGCCTCTAGTCAGGGTTAAACCGTCAAAAGCCCCCGTTCATATCACCCCAGTGATAGTTATTGGTAAACTATCACTGGGGTGATATTTTTTAGGAGGTCGATATGGAGCTTTGGCACGGGTCGGAGGTTGTTGTCGAGCATCCATCGTTGGATAAATGCAGGCAATTCAATGACTATGGGCGCGGGTTTTATTGCACACCGCATGAGGAAATGGCAATGGAGTGGGCATGTCGGACCGAGTCTGATGGCATTGCCAATCGATATGAGCTTGATTTAGATGGCCTTGCGATTTTGGATTTGGAATCAGGTGAGTTCTCGATTCTCAACTGGCTTGCAATTCTGGCGAATAACAGAGAGTTCAATGTTTCAACGCCAGTAGCACGCGAGGGGCTTCGTTATCTGCTGGATAACTGCCTGATTGATATTTCTCCCTATGACGTTATTCGAGGCTATCGTGCAGACGATTCCTATTTCTCGTTTGCAAGACAGTTTGTCAACGGCATGATCTCGCTCAGACAATTGCAGCGCATTATGTTTTTGGGGGATTTGGGCATTCAATATGCGCTTATGAGTGAGCGTGCGTTCTCGGCGATTAAGTTGCGCGATTGGAAGCAGGCTTCGGGAGCTGAGTTTTATCCCAAACGATTTGAGCGAGAACAGAACGCTCGACGAAAGTACCTGGATACGGTAAACGGATTTGACTCTGATGGTGTCGACATTAGGGATTTGATGGCAGGGAGGGTTGATTTAAATGATCCAAGAGTTAACGGATCGTGGGCCGAGTAGGACATATCCCGTCTATTACCTTGAGGACGCAATGAACAACCTCGGGGATTGCTTCGACTATGCCGTTAACGATTACGGAGCAGAAGGATCGGAAGTTGCTGAACTCTTTTGCCTGAGCGGCGTAGCTCGCGAGTTCGAACGCGGCAACGCATGGGTAGTGTCGGGAAAGTCGGGCGTTGAACTATTTGCGCTTATCGCCGAAAGGTCGGGCTATCAATCAAGGCCGATGCCAAATCGAAC
Organism: Collinsella sp.; assembly: GCA_018376905.1. Lineage (GTDB taxonomy): Bacteria > Actinomycetota > Coriobacteriia > Coriobacteriales > Coriobacteriaceae > Collinsella. The sequence continues at coordinate 15,632 of JAHAAK010000015.1, forward strand.
CTACCGATTCGAAAAGACACCGGAATATTGGACAGGCTGGATATTGGCATACCTTCAGTGGCGCCTAGGAGAGTCTTTCGAAGATTTGCTGCATGTCGTTCCATTCGATGTGCTACGCAGTCTGTACTACCCCTGGCACGAAGCCTCGGAGGAACGCGTGGCTCGCCTCGTCTGCGATATGGCGAAAAAAGCGTCCAGGCAAACCAAGCTTGCGTTAGCAAGAAAGAGGCTCAAGAAAACCCAACAAGATCTGGCATACGAATCGGATGTGTCACTCCGCTCAATCCAAATGTACGAGCAGCGCCAGAGAAACATCAATGAAGCTTCGGTAACAAGCGTAAGAGCCATAGCAAAAGCCCTCCACTGCAACATCGAAGACCTCCTAGAACCAGTCTTCGAATACAAAGAAACCAGCGCAGCGTAAACCAAGCACACAGCCGATGCCCGCCTCTAGGAAGTGCTCCAGCCTAGCAAGAGCCCCTATCAATAAAAATCCAAACTATCAGCCCGGCGACTTTCCAGAGCGTAGGTCCCTGTAGCCGCCGCCGGTGAAGTTAACATAGGGGAGGCTAGGGGGCTTTGCCCCCAAATCTTTCCGCAGGACGGCAGGACCCCCGCCGCACGAAGTGCGCAGCGGGGGTCCTGCCATGTCCGAGGACGATTTGGGGGCAAAGCCCCCTGGCCTCCCCGGCGAGTATACGGGACGGCGACTACAGGTATTCGATCTGGGCGCCTTCCGTGTCGCACGTCAGAATATGCGTGTCACACTTGGGGAACTGCTCACGCAGCTTGACCTGCAGGAACTTTGCCACGATGGTGTCGTCAGTCACGGCCATGAGGGTCGAGCCGGAGCCACTGATCCAGATGGTCTTGGCGCCTCCGTTAAGGCAGGTGTCGCGCACGGCGTTGTAGTCGGGGATGAGGCGGCGGCGATAGGGCTCCTGGATGCGGTCGTCGTTGGCGGCGGCAATCAGGTCAAGGTCGCCGGTCTCCAGGCCGCGCGTCATGCCGGCGATGCGGCCCATTTGCCATACGGCGGTGGAGAGTGGAATCTCCTGTGGCACAACCTTGCGGGCCTCGCTCGTATGCACCTCGTAGGGCGGAATCACGGTAATAAAACGCAGACGATCGCTCACCTCGTAGCGCAGGCACTGGGGGAGCGAATCAGTCGGCGTAAAGGAGCAGACGGCACCGCCCAGGATGGCAGGGGCGACGTTATCGGGATGGCCCTCGACCTCGGTGGCAATGCGGACGAGCTCGGCACGGTCGACGGTGTGGCCCGTCAGCGCGGCGGCAGCCATGATGCCGGCGACGACGCAAGTGGAGCTGGAACCCAGGCCGCGAGCGACGGGCACGTCGGTTTGAATGTCGATGGCAACGGGGAAAGCCGGCTCGCCCCACGCGGCCAGTGCATCGACAAAGCTCACGTAGACCAGGTTGTTCTCGTTTTGGAATTCCTCGGGGCAGCCCGTGATGGTGAGCTTGTCGGCGCGCTCGAAGGTGAAGTGCGAGTAGAGGCTGACGGCCATGCCGAGGGTATCGTAGCCGATGCCTAGGTTGGCGCTGGTTGCTGGGACGGTGATTTTGATCATGTGGGTCCTCCTGGGCGGGTCTGGCCGTTTAGTTCGCTGCTCGGGCAGTCCTGGCTCGCTCGGAAAGCACATTATGTGCTTTCCGGCTCGTGCGGAACTCGCGACGAACTAAACGGCCAGACCCGCTCGCATGCTCGTCATCATTCCGAAAGCTAAATAAATAGAAGGTGCGCCGGCTTTCGCCGGCGCTTAATAAGGGATCTAGTTGGTGCTCATTCGTTTTGCTGCGGACTCGACGTAGCTTGCCATCTCATCGACGTCGCAGACGTCTTCGAAACGGACGGGCTTGGATTCGAGTTCGGCGAGCTGGGTCGGGGCGACCGTGTTGGTGGCCTGCTCGAGCACGCGCATGGCCTCAAAGTCGTCCTCGGGAACGTCGAGGCCCAGGGCGTCGCAGCAGGCGCGCGGGAACTTGTAGGGGCTGGCGGTCGAAAGCAGCACGCGAGCCTTGGCGCCCTCGGCGGGAGCGACCTTTTCAAAGACGTGATAGCCGCAAGCGGTGTGCGGGTCGATCACGTAGCCGTTGGCGTCCCAGCAACTCTTGATGGCAGCGCGGACCTCGTCCTCGCTGGCCCAGCCGCAGCCAAAGACGCTCTGAATCTTGGCCAGCAGCTCGGCGGGCACCTCGTAGCGACCAGTCTGTGCCAGCTGCTCCATAAGGCCGGCAACGAGCTCGCAGTCGCCGTCGGACAGGAAGTAGAGCATGCGCTCCAGGTTGGAGCTGATGAGGATGTCCATCGACGGCGAAATGGTCGTGAAGAACGGACGGTTGCGGTCGTAGACGCCGGTGGTCAGGAAGTCGGCAAGCACGTTGTTCTTGTCGCTCGCGACGATGAGCTTGGCGACGGGCAGGCCCATGCGCTTGGCGTAGTAGCCGGCCAAGATATCGCCAAAGTTGCCGGTGGGCACACAGAACTCTACGGCGTCGCCAGCCTCGATAGCGCCGGCGCGCAGCAGCTGCGCATAGGCGGCAAAGTAGTAGACGACCTGCGGTACCAGACGGCCGACATTGATAGAGTTGGCGCTCGAAAGCACCGTGCCGGCGGCTTCCAGGCGCTCGGCAAGCTCCTTATCGGCAAAGATGCGCTTGACGGCGCTCTGGGCGTCGTCAAAGTTGCCGCGGATGCCGCAGACGGCGACGTTGTCGCCCTCCTGCGTGGACATCTGCAGGTTCTGGACGCGGCTAACCTTGCCCTCGGGATAAAAGACGGTGATGCCCGTGCCCGGAGCGTCGGCAAAACCGGCGAGCGCAGCCTTGCCCGTGTCGCCCGACGTGGCGGTGACGATCATGATGCGCTCGACGCCGCCGTCCTTGGCGGAAGTGCGGGCCATGAGGCGGGGGAGCATCTGCAGGGCGACGTCCTTGAAGGCGCTTGTGGGGCCGCCAAAGAGCTCCATCACATAGGTCTGAGGGGCGTCAGCGCCCGGCGCAGCGTCGAGTTTGACGAGCGGCGTAACCTCCTCACTCGCGAACGTGCCGCGGTATGCCTCGTCGACACACGCCGAAATTACTTCGGCCGTGTAATCATTCAGTAACATTCCCAACACATCTTGAGCGATTTCAAAGTACGATTTATCTGCAAGCGAGCTGATATCGACCTGCTGGGTGCCGAGCTCGTCCGAGACAAACAAACCCCCGTCGGGAGCGATGCCGGTGCGGATTGCCACCTTACTTGAGCACGATAAAGTGCGTCCTCGTGTACTATGATAAGTTCCCATATAACACTGCTCCTCGGATACCTTGGACCCAATCGGTGAAACCATGGTATCAGAGCACGCAAAACAGGTTTGCAGAGGCTTTTAGAAAGGTAACCTCCACGCCATGATAAAAATTGCCAAGTTTGGCGGCTCGTCGGTCGCCGACGCCGAACACTTTAAGAAGATCAAGGCCATCGTCGATGCCGACCCTGCCCGCCGTTTTGTGGTGGTTTCTGCCTGCGGTCGCCGCTTTAAGGGCGACACCAAGGTGACCGACCTGCTCTACCTGGTTAACGCGCACGTTAAGTATCACGTGTCGTGTGAGGAGCTGCTCGAGGACATCGGCCAGCGCTATTTTGATATCGCTGACGAGCTGGAGCTCACCTATCCCATCCGCGAGGAGTTCGCGGCCTTTGCCGAGCGCGCCCGCTCGGGCGGCTACTCTACCGAGGAGCTCGTGAGCCGCGGCGAGTACTTCACCGCTCGCCTGATGGCCGAGTACCTGGGCCTGCCGTTCCTGGACGCCGCGACGGTTGTGGCGTTCCATCACGACGGTACGCTCAGCATGAATCGCACCTCCGAGCTGGTGCAGGAGTACGGCCAGCAGGGCGGCTTTGTTATGCCCGGTTTCTACGGCGCGACGCGAGAGGGCCAGATCAAGCTGCTCGACCGTGGCGGCGGCGATATTTCCGGCTCGATTCTGGCCAAGTGCCTGGGCGCCGATCTGTACGAGAACTGGACCGACGTTTCGGGTTTCTATTCTGCCGATCCGCGTATTGTTCCCGAGGCTCAGCCCATTGCGCGCGTTACCTACGAGGAGCTGCGCGAGCTTTCGTACATGGGCGCAAGCGTCCTGCACGAGGAGGCCGTGTTCCCCGTGCGCGAGGCGGGTATTCCGCTGGTCATCAAGAACACCAATGCGCCGCAGGACCCCGGCACCATCATTAGCGAGACGGCTGACGAGGGCGAGGCAGAGCCCATCATTACCGGCGTGACCGGCAAGCGCGGTTTTGTCGCCATCAACGTGGCCCGCGACCGCACCAAGCCTCGCGTCGGCTTTATGCGCCGCGCACTTTCGGTCTTCGAGCGCTATGACGTTTCCGTCGAGCACATGCCCACCGGTGTCGACCGCTTTGGCGCTGTGGTGCAGGAGCAGGACGTTCACGATTCGCTGTACTCGCTCGTGGGCGACATTCAGCAGGAGGTCGAGCCGCTCGAGATCGAGGTTGTCGAGGGCCTGGCGCTTATCGCGACCGTCGGCCGTAACCTGCGCGGTCGCGCAGGTATCTCGGGCCATCTGTTTGGCATGCTTGGCCAGGCCGGCGTGAGCGTGCGCATGATTTCGCAGAGCTGCGACGAGATCAACATCATTATCGGTGTCGAGGAGAAGGACTTCGACCTGGCGATTCGGACCATTTACCGTGCCTTCTCCGATGAGAACGGCATTGTGAAGGTCTCCGACCTGGAGGCTTCCGCGCCGGTCGATCCCGCCCTGGCTGCGCTCCACAAGTAGCTACTATCTCGCTAGATTTTTGGGACTCGCCTCAAAAATCTACGGCGGGGCGTTTCGTTTCGGTTTCGTTTCGACGGGGCGGGTTTCGTGCCTGCCCCGTTCTTGTATACACTGGCAACAATAATCGGCCTGCTCGGCGTGCGGGCAAAAGCCACAACCTTTAAAGGGGGAAGCATGAAACAGTACACGGTTGCTATTTTGGGCGCGACGGGAGTCGTGGGCACCCAGATGCTCGAGTGCCTCAACGAGCAGAAGTTTCCGGTCGGTAAGCTCAAGCTGCTGGCGAGCGCGCGCTCTGCGGGCAAGACCGTTGAGTTCCGCGGCGAGCAGATCGTAATCGAAGAGGCTTGCCCCGAGGCCTTTGAGGGCTGCGATATTGTGCTTGGCGCCGCCGGCGACGACATCGCCAAGGAGCTGCTGCCCGAGGCCGTCAAGCGCGGTGCCGTCGTGGTCGATAACAGCCATGCCTTCCGCATGGACCCCGAGGTGCCGCTGGTCGTGCCCGAGATCAATGCCGACGATATCAAGTGGCATCACGGCCTTATCGCCAACCCCAACTGCGCGACCATCATCGGCCTGGTTCCCACGTGGCCGCTGCATCAGCTCGCCGGTGTGAAGCGCATGATCGTCTCGACGTATCAGGCGGCTTCGGGTGCCGGCGCTCCCGGTATGGCCGAGCTCGAGGCTCAGCTGGCCGCCCTGGGCCGCGGCGAGGAGATTCCCGAGCCGCGCGCGTTTGCCGCCCAGCTGGCGAGCAACCTGATTCCGCAGATCGGCGGCGTCAAGGAGGAAGGCTTTACCTCCGAGGAGATGAAGCTGCAGAACGAGGGCCGTAAGATCATGCACCTGCCCGAGTTGCGCGTGAACTGCACCTGCGTGCGCGTGCCCGTGCTGCGTTCGCACTCCGAGAGCATTACGCTCGAGTTTGAGCGCGATATTACGGTCGAGGAGGCTCGTGCTGCGCTGGCTGCCGCTCCCGGCGTCAAGCTGGTTGACGATATGGCTGCCGAGGATGCACACGACCGTTTCCCCATGCCGATGGATACGTCCGACCAGGACCTGATTTGGGTCGGTCGCGTGCGCCGCGACATCTCGAACCCCGAGGCCGCGCGCGGTATCACCTTCTGGTGCTGCGGCGACCAAATCCGTAAGGGCGCGGCAACCAACGCCGTCCAGATCGCTAAGCTGCTCTGCGAGTAGTGTGACCTGTCCGGCGGTGGCCGGGCTTGGTTTTCAGAACGTCCTCGACCATGTGTGGCGCCTTGTCCTGCTCCTTCGGAGCCGCGGACAAGGCGCCACACTGGTCTGCGGAGTGTTCTGAAAACCAAGCCCGGCCCCCGCCTGCGATGACGCTGCTACGAGCGGCCTGCGATGGGGCCGTTGTCGGTTGGGACTGCTGGGCTGATGTGGGGGCACGTGGCTGTTGCGGGCCCTGGTCCCGGCGGCGGCCTCGGCGCTTCGCGCCTGCTGCCTGCGGGGACTTTGGGGTGGGGCCGAATCGAAGGTGAATGGTTTTCCGAGAAGTGAACGACCTATTTTGGACCCTTGAAGCATTGGCATATTTTTGCCGCCATTTCCTGCGGTTTTATCGCATGAATCCTGCTGTTTTGCAGTCAAAAAATGCGGATGCTTCGGGGCCCTAGTTTTACTCGTTCACTTCTCGGAAAACCATTCACCTTCGTTTTTGCCGGACATCGTTTTGGGCGTTGCGACTCGGTATCGGCCGATATTGAGAGGGAAAACGCCCTCTCTTGGACAATCGAGTCTGTCCGGACGTATCTGCGAGGTTGTCTGCACAATTCGCGGTATTATGGTGCGGAGTTTTGAAAGGAGCCGCTGGTGGTCACGACGACGTTTGCTTCGCCTTTGGGCGAAATCCTGCTTGCCGCTGATGGCCGCGGTCTGACGGGGCTTTGGTTTGAGGGGCAGGAGCATTTTGGCTCCACGCTTCTCCGGGAAGACTCCGAACATGTTGAAGGCGCCGACGCGGTTTCCGGTACTGGTGGCATGTCGTCGGTGAGTCCGGCAAATGGCGCGGCTTCTTCGGTGCTTGAGCGTTCTTGGGCGTGGCTGAATGCTTATTTTGCGGGGCAGGAGCCTCGGTTTACGCCGCCGTTGCATATGATTGGTACGGCGTTTCAGCGCGAGGTTTGGTTTGAGCTGCTTTCTATCCCGCGTGGCGAGGTCGCTACGTATGGTGAGATCGCCCAGCGTGTTGCGGCTCGACATCGTGTGCCGGGAAACGAGGCTCCTGTTGTGTCCCCACGTGCCGTGGGGGCTGCGGTTGCACGCAATCCCATTTCGATTATCGTGCCGTGCCATCGCGTGGTTGCCGCCGACGGCTCGCTTAACGGATATGCCGGCGGGCTTGATCGCAAGGAGTGGCTGCTTCGGCTTGAGGGCGCGTACGAGGAATAACGTTCGAGCACTTTGCATAGCCAAGACGCCGTTTCCGGTTGAGACCACCTGCTTGGACATCCATCTACGCCCGCTTTTGCAGGGCGTAGATCGACTTATCCATGTTGAACAGGTAAGCCACGACGCAGACAATAAAGAACTTCGGCAAGTCGCCAAAGCCGAAGACTTCGCAGCCAATAAGGATCGGCGCGAGCAGCGTATTGGTGGCGCTGCCAAAGACGGCGGCGTATCCCAGCGCGGCGCAAAGCGCGATGGGCATGCCGAGTTGAGCCTCGTTATGGCGACATCTGGGTAACAGAAAGGCCCGCGTTCCTCAGAGGCAAGATAGGCAATTCTGCTTCTGAGGTAGATCTCAATTCTGTCGACCGCATCAAACATTAACTGCCGGAGGGCTCGGTCAAATTCATACGTGTAGATGATGGTTTCGAATGTTGTGCCTTCGCGAAAGATGGTAATCCCGGACTTGCATTTGGTTTTGCAGGGAAACCAGTAGGCCGACAGTTTGTAGTGGCCGACTTCGACCAAAGCTCGCTCGAGTTCGTTTTGATCAGAGCACTTAAGACCCTTGTTTTCTGTCAATAGTGCTATCTGTTCGTTGATGGATATCCGCGACTTCCGGTATTTCATTTAAGCCTCTTGATAGAAAAAGGGCTGGAGTTGCGCATCGTTGAGAGGCTTTCCAGCTTTAGCAAAACAAACTTATAAGATGCGACGGGCCGCGTCAAGATAATTACCGGACGGTCTAGGAGGCGGCTGGTTGGCTGGCTTAAAACCTAGCGCGTGAAATGACGCTCCATGCTAATCAGCGCGCTTGATAGGATGACGAACCACAGTCTTAAGTTTCTCCGGTGCACATTTGCGCGGATCGGAGAGATAGATTTCGTGATGTAAGCGGGTGTCTGAGAAGTCGGGGGAATAGCCCTGCTCGGTCGCGTATTCATACATAGCGTCTACGGTTGCCGGCTCGCTGTCATAGGGTCCGGTATGCATGCATTGAACGCAGAGACCCTCGTCAACTTTAAGCAGCTCGACGGCAGAAAAGTCCAGTTTCTTTTTGGTCGTGGCTTCCGCGACTGCCCAGTCAAAATCATCTCGGCTGACGAAATCGGGCAGGCGGATGCACGAGATAAAGTTGAAATCGTCCTTGCGTACATAATCGATGTCGCCGCTCGGGGAGTCTTGCCACCAGAATCCCTCGAGCGGCGGTACTACAAAGTCGAAATAGCCCTCGATACTCCTTGAGCCTTTCTTCGACATCTTGACGGTATAGGCGATGCCGTAAAGCAGTGGCAGGGCGTTTTGATACTCGCCACCTTCGGTATTTGGGTCGCCCTTTCCGCGAACGGCAACGTAGCTCATAGGCGGGACAGTTACGATACTCGGCTTGCTTGCAGGTTTGTAGAGCTCCTTGCATTCCTTCTTAAAGTCGAACGCCATGTTGGCCGCCTTTCTGCGTATTGGCCTGCTTAGATAGTGGAATCATATCATAGAAACGAACAGCTGTTCGAATAATCGGCTGACAGATAGAGATGCGCGCGTTGTGTTTGGCGGTCGGCCTGACGCCGTCGATGATTTCTCTGCCTCCCCGGCTCCTAATCTATGGCTGTCGTTTCCCCATATAAAACCTGCCAAAATAAACCTGTCCCTTTTTGGTCGGTGCGAAATGGGTAATACTAAAGAGTTATCCGACCAGATGGGAATTAATCGATGGCTTATATCGAATTCAAAGACGTCATCAAGGCGTACGGCGAGGGCGATGCCCGCATTCATGCGCTCGACGGCGCGAGCTTTACCGTTGAGCGCGGTGAGCTCGCCATTATCCTGGGCGCCTCGGGTGCCGGCAAGACCACGGCGCTCAACATCCTGGGCGGCATGGATACGGTAACCTCCGGCACCGTGACGGTGGATGGGCGCGACGTGAGCTCCGCCAACGAGGCGCAGCTCGTGGAATACCGCCGTGCCGACGTCGGCTTTGTCTTCCAGTTCTACAATCTGGTTCCCAACCTGACGGCGCTCGAAAACGTTGAGCTTGCAGCTCAGATCTGCCCCGATTCGCTCGATGCCGAACAGACGCTTCGCCAGGTTGGCCTGGGCGAGCGCCTCGCCAACTTCCCCGCGCAGCTTTCGGGCGGCGAGCAGCAGCGCGTGTCCATTGCCCGCGCACTGGCAAAGAACCCCAAGCTGCTCCTGTGCGACGAGCCCACGGGCGCGCTCGACTATAAAACCGGCAAGCAGATCTTGCAGCTGCTGCAGGATACCTGCCGCAAGCAGGGCATTACGGTCACCATCATCACGCACAACTCCGCGCTCGCGCCCATGGCCGATCGCCTGATCCGCTTTAAGAGTGGTCGCGTGGAGAGCGAGACGGTCCAGCAAAATCCCGTGCCTATCGAGACGATCGAGTGGTAGCGCCCATGGACCAGGACCGCCAAAACAGCCAAAACCACGATACGGAGCGCGCGGGTCGCGACCGGGAGTTTGCGACCTACCGCACCGCTCAGAGCTCAAACGATATGGTGCCGACGGTTTTTCGCCGTGGCATCTACCGTACAATCCGCGGCAGTCTTAAGCGCTTCTTGTCTATCGTGGTCATCACCGCGCTTGGCGTGAGCGTGATGTGCGGTCTTAAGGCAGGCTGCGAAGATTTGCGCGATTCGGTCGACGCCTATTTTGACCAGCAGAATGTCTATGACATTAACGTGCAGTCGACCTATGGCCTTACGCGCGACGATCTTGCGGCTATCCAAGAGGTCGACGGCGTCGAGACGGCCGAGGGTATCTACACCGAGACCGCCTACACCGCCGTGGGCACAACACGCGAGCGCGTGATCGTGCAAAGTCTTTCCAAGGAGAATATCGATCAACCGGTGCTGGTGAGCGGTGATTTGCCCGAGAGCGCCGATGAGGTCGCGGTGACTTCGAAGTTCCTGAAGGCTTCGGGCAAAAAGCTCGGCGATACGGTGAGTTTTGCCGCCAATGACGCGAGCTCGTCGAACCAAAGTGCCAAGGACCAGTTTGCCGCGGGCGATTACACCATTACGGCCGAGGTCCTCGATCCCACCGACGTGAGCTCCGACTCGACAGTCAACGCCTTTCGCGCTGCTTCGGCTGCGGACTATAAGTTCTATGTGAACGAGGACGCCGCGACATCTTCTTCCTACTCCTCGGTCCACGTGATCGTCGAGGGAGCCAAGAGCCTCAGCTCCTATTCGGACGCCTACACGACAAAGATCAACGAGGTCAAGGGCAATATCGAGAAGATCCGCGAGGAGCGTGAGAAGGCACGTGCTCAGGAGTTGACGGTTGACACGCCGGCAAGCTTAGATGCGGCCGAACGCCAGGCGAATATGCTCTTTGGGATTGAACAGGGCAACATCGACCGTATGGCCGAGGGCAGCGAGGAGCGCGTCCAAGCTCAGGCCGAGTTGGACCAGCGCCGCGCCGCCGCCAACCAACAATTCGCCGATGCCCGCGCCGAGCTTTCCGATCTAGGCGAATGTACGTGGTACATCCAGGACCGCGGCAATATCGCAAGCTACTCGAGCGTGGAAAGCGATAGCTCGTCAATTGAGGCCATCGCCACGGTGTTCCCGTTTATCTTCTTTATCGTCGCCGTGCTCATCAGCCTTACCACCGCTACGCGCATGGTCGAGGAGGAGCGCACGCTTATTGGCCTGTACAAGGCGCTCGGCTATTCACGTGGGCGTATTCTGTCCAAATACGTGGACTACTCGCTGTGGGCATGTCTGATCGGCGGCGTGCTCGGCAACATCATCGGATTTGTGGGCCTGCCGCTGTTCCTGTTTACGGTGTTCGACGACATGTACTCGCTGCCCCAGATGCTGCTCTCGTACGACATCGTGTCGTCGCTCGTGTCGGTGGCGCTGTTTGCCGTGGGCGTGGTGGGTGCCACGATTATCGCCTGCCGCCACGAGATGGCCGAGACCCCGGCCTCGCTCATGCGTCCCAAGGCCCCGCGTGCCGGCTCGCGCATCTTGCTTGAGCACATCGGCTTTATCTGGCGTCGCATGGGCTTTTTGAACAAGGTGGCGGCGCGTAACCTGTTCCGCTACAAAAAGCGCGCCTTTATGACCATCTTTGGCATCGCGGGCTGCACAGCGCTTGTAATTTGCGGCATGGGCATTCGTGATACGTCGGTCGCGCTGTCGCCCAAGCAGTACGGCCACGTCACGCGCTACGATCTGCTGGCGGTCGCCAATCCCGACGATTTTTCACAGACGTGCGCGGCATTGGATGGGCGCAGCGCGTCCAATGATTCCAACGTGACCGTGACTTCGACGCTGCCGATTATGACCGACAACGTCACCTTTACATTTGGCGGCAAGAGCGAGACTGTGCAGCTGATCGTGGTGCCCGATGACCGCACGAGTGACTTGGGCGATTACGTGCGTCTGGAGGATGAGTCCAAAGAACCGCTGCCTTTGCGTGACGGAGACGTGTATCTGAGCAAAAGTTCACAGCTGGTGCTGGGGATTCAGCCGGGCGATACGGCTCACGTCCAGGATTCGTCGCTCAATGTTGCCAAGGTCAAAGTCAGCGACATTTCGCTTAACTATCTGGGCAACACGCTTTACATGACGCAGGGCACCTATGAGCGCACGTTCGGCCGAAGCGCGCGTCTTAACGGCATCTTTGCACTGCTCAAGGGTTCGTCGGCCGACCAGATTGCGTTTAGCAAGAATCTTAAGAGTGACGGTTGGCTTACGATTTCGAGTACGGCCGAGCATTGGGAAAACTATGAGGCGAACTTTACGATTATCAATTCGGTCGTGGTGCTCGTGACCTTTATGGCGGCGTGCCTGTCGTTTGTGGTGGTGTTTACGCTGTCCAACACGAATATCTCCGAGCGCGAGCGCGAGCTGGCGACCATTAAGGTGTTGGGCTTCCGTCGCGGCGAGGTGCACCACTACGTCAACAAGGAGACGTTGATTCTCACGGCGATTGGCGCCGCACTGGGCGTACCGCTAGGCGGCTTGCTGGCCGAGAGTTTTACGTACATCCTGCAGATGCCGTCGCTGTATTTTGATGTTGAGGTCGAGCCGCTGAGCTACGTGCTATCCGTGTTGCTGGCCTTTGCCTTTACGTTTATCGTCAACCTTGCCACCAATCGAACGCTCAACAAGATCGACATGGTCGGCGCCCTCAAGAGCGCCGAGTAACCTGCCAAAAAGGGACAGGTATATTTTGGCAGGTTTTATCTGGGCAAACGCCGGACAACCATTAGGTGGCCCAGCGTTTGCCCCGTTTTGCTGGGGATGTCTGTCGTTCAGTGCTCTTACTGGCCAATCCAGTGTTGCGCATAGCTCTTAATGTCTTCGGTAAAACCGTCAAGGTCGTCAAGGGTGATCACGCTGTCGATAAGCAAATTGGCTATCTCGCGGTGCATTGTGCTGCGGCGAATGTCGTTTGCAATTACGCCTGAGGACAGCTTGTCTCTATTGAGGCGCTCTTCTAGTGCCCAAAATCTACTGGACGCTTCGCTGTCGCCGTTCAACATCTCGATGTATTGGTCGATGAGCTTTTCCATATAACGTTCTTGCCATTGAGGAAGCATTTTCTTAAACAGCTTCCAGTCGCTTTCGGCTACGTCGCGCATATGTCCTCCGCTCGTCAAATGGGCTTTCCATTTGCCCTTTATTTTATTTGGTTTTCGCTCACGGGCGTGGATGAGAGGCTCTCTTCGGCCTTCGAGATTGGGCTTGAATGGGTCGTATGCCACAAAACGGGCCTATCTACTACGTTTAATTGGATACCCTCAACCATGCCGGGAAAACGAAAAATAAAACCGCAGGTAGAAGGCCTGTCGATTTTCGAAAAAGGCGGTCATAGTGGTCCCCATCGAGTTAAACGTAGTAGATGGCCCCTTTTTGTGGCGAATCATCAAACGAATGCCGACGCTTGTGCTGTAGCTGCTCCGATCATTCGTAAGTTGCGGTGGAATAGTTTCTGGATTCAGCCATTTGCGGGCTAAACGGGAACTATTTCACCGCAACTTAATTTCAGACCAGGCACCCGCAGCAAGAAGACGAATAACCTCGGCCTCCCCAGTTGCCGCAGGAGGCCCAGGGCTTACCTCCCAAATCTTTCCGCAGGACGGAAGGGCCCCGCCGCGCGAAGCGCACGGCGGGGTCCTGACATGTCCGAGGACGATTTGGGAGGTAAGCCTTGGGGCCTCCGGTGGGAGCGATTTCGGCCGAGACTATTCGTCGCCGAAGCTGATGCCCAACGCCTTGGCCTCGCGCACCAGATCGCTCTGGGGGTCGACATACTTGAGCTTGCCGGCGACCTCCTCGAGCGGCATGTGGCACATCTTGCCGTCGCGCAGGGCAATCATGTAGCCAAACTCGCCGCGCAGGCAGCCAAGCGCGGCCTCGACGCCGCACTGGGTCGCAAAGATGCGGTCCTGAGCATCGGGCTGGCCACCGCGCTGCGTGTGGCCGGGGATGGCGACGCGAGTCTCGCGACCGGTCTTGGCCTCGATCTCCTTGGCGATGTCGTAGACAATCGACGGGCTCGTGCGCTCGGCGAGCTTTTTCTTGTACTCCTTCTTGGACAGCGCCGCGTCCTCCTTGGAGATGGCACCCTCGGCGACAGCCACGATGGTAAAGCGGCTGCCAGTCTTCATGCGATGCTCGATGGTCTTGATGACGTTATCCATGTCGTAGGGAATCTCGGGGATCAGGATGACGTCCGCACCGCCCGCGACGCCGGCATACAGCGGAATCCAGCCAACCTTGTGCCCCATGATCTCGATGACAAACACGCGGCCGTGACTCGAGGCAGTGGTGTGGATGTCGTCGATGCACTTGGTGGCGACGTCGATGGCGCTCGTAAAGCCAAACGTCAACTCGGTGCCCCAGGTGTCGTTATCGATGGTTTTAGGCAGGGCGATAACGTTGAGGCCCTCTTCGCGCAGACGGTTGGCGGTCTTGGTGGAGCCGTTGCCGCCCAGCATAAACAGGCAGTCGAGCTGCAGCTTATGATAGGTGTGGACCATTGCCGGCACCTTCTCGACTCCGTCGGCCTCGGGAATATCCAGGCGCTTGAACGGCGTACGGCTTGTGCCCAGAATAGTGCCGCCACGGGTAAGGATGCCGCTAAAATCGGCGGGCGTCATGACACGGAACCTGCTGTAGATAAGGCCCTGGTAGCCGTCCTCAAAACCATAGATCTCGATAGGCTCTTCGCTATTGGTCATAAGCGTTTTGACAATGCCGCGCATGGTGGCGTTGAGCGCTTGGCAGTCGCCGCCACTGGTAAGAAGACCGATCCTAAGCATGATGAATCCTTCCGGGCAAGTTATAACATGCGCATAAGTTTACCCCCCGCACACTGTTGATACGAGGGTAAAACGTGTTAGCTCAAGCGTATAGAAATGTAAGCAACGTCAGGCGAGCGTAAGGATGACGGTGCCAGCTCCTTACAGTGTGAAGGCGTCGATGTCGCCCCAGTGGCGGCGCAGCGTAATAGCGGCGGCGGGTTCGGTATTTTCAAAGACGACCGACCATTGCGTATTGCTGGTGATGTCTTCCGGATTGGGTTCTTGCGCTGCGGCGCGCAGGGCCTTCCAAGCGACTGTCTCGTCCTGGGCACCGACATGGGCGTCAAGGACATCGGCGATTGCGATGGCGCGCTCTTTACCATGGCCCAGCTCGCCATTCTTTTGGTTGGGCAGCACTTCGTCGCCATAGCAGGCGTAGAAGTTCGTAACCTGGCGTACAGGAGTCGCTTTGAAAGCACGGTCCGGATCGTGCGGATCCCACTCTACTACGCGCGCGTCACCGGCGGCGTCGTTGATAAAGAAGTGGTAATCGCGTCCTGCCATGGCGTGCATGTCGTAGGCGGAAAGCAGGTCGACAGCTTCTTGCGTGGTGGCGGCGCGGTCGAGCACCAGACGGATGGCGAGCGAGGTATTGATGACGGGGCGTTGCGTGTCCTGGTCACAGGGCTTGGAATCCAGAGTGAGTACGGCAATGGACACGCCGCATTCGTTAACACCGTCGAGCTGGGCAAACGGGCCCATGAGTGCGGCGGCGCGTCCGGCGACGGAGTCAAGCGGAGTGTTATCGCCCAGGTTGTTAAGGGCGGCAAACCCGATGGAGGCATAGCCGCCGCGTGGGTGATTGCGTACCAGCAGCGCCGAGGTGTCGTCCTTAAAGTCGTAATTGCGACCGGTGCGCACGCGGCCTTCGGCATCTACGGCGACAAAGGCGCTGCAGGCAAACTGGGGCGCCTGGACATGTACCGGCACACCGGGCAGCACCTGCGCCACCACGGCATCGATGTAGGCCTGGTCGTCGCGCACGCCAGCGGCGATGATGCGATCAAGATCGTAGTCGTAGGCGATGTCGATTGCGTACAGGTCATAGCCATCCGCGTAGCCGGTCAAGCGTTTGAGCGACGCGGCGGACTTGATTTGCTTGTGATAAACGATACCGGTGGCAGCGGCAAGGCCGACGGCGACTCCCGCGACACCGCAGGCGATGGCAATGTTACGTGGCTTCATGACGGCTCCTCTCGTCTTGTTAGCGTAATTGTCGCAAAAGGTGCACGGGCATGATGGCTCAACTTGGCGAGCGGCGCGGGATTAAACGCGGAATGAAGAGTGCAGCGCTGGCGCGGCGGGGTATGCTGGAAGGGACCATCAACCCAGCGAAAGGGGAGAGCATGACGGATCAGGAAACGCCCGAGCGCGCGCATGTGACGGCCGATGATATCGAGGCCGCCAACGACCTTATCGACTTTATCGAGGCATGCCCCAGCATGTTCCATACGGCGGCGACCATTATGGCCGAGCTCGACGAGGCGGGCTTTACCTACCTGCCCGAGAATGCAGCGTGGGACATCGAACCGGGCGGGCGTTATTACACGCAGCGCAACACCTCGAGCGTTGTTGCCTTTAAGGTGGGCGAGGACCTGGCCGCGACGTGGGGCGAGGACGGCGTTGCCGGCGATTACCATTTTCAGCTGACGGCGTCGCACAGCGACTCGCCGACGTTTAAGGTTAAGGCCGTGCCCGAGCTCGACGGCGCGGGCGAAACGCTGCGCCTGAACACCGAGGCCTACGGCGGCATGATCGACTACACCTGGTTCGATCGCCCGCTGGCACTCGCGGGCCGCGTGTTGGTACGCGAGGGCGACCGTATTGAGAGCCGCCTGCTTGCCACCGAGCGCGAGGTTGCCATTATTCCGAGCCTTGCCATCCATATGAACCGTGGCGTTAACGAGAGCTTTGCTCCCAACCGAGCCGTTGACCTGTGCCCGCTCATCAGCGCCGGTGAACTCAAGCAGGGAGATTTTGACGCTCTGATTGCCGATGAGCTGGACGTTGAGCCCGAGCAAATTTTGGGCCGCGATCTGTTCCTGGTCAATCGTCAGGATGCGCGCATTTGGGGCTGGGCCGACGAGTTTATCTCGACGCCCAAGCTCGACGACCTGGCCTGCGCCTACACCTCGCTGCAGGCATTTTTGGGTGCCGAGAACGCGCGCGATGTCTCGGTCTTTTGCTGCTTTGATAACGAGGAGGTTGGCTCCGAGACCAAGCAGGGCGCCATGTCGACGTTCTTGGCCGATGCGCTGCGCCGCATTAACGGCTCGCTGGGCTTTGACGACGAGTCGTACCATCGTGCACTTGCTGCCTCGATACTTGTAAGTTGCGACAATGCACATGCCGTGCACCCCAACCACGCCGAGAAGTGCGACGCCCGCAATCAGGTGGTGCTTAACGGCGGCATCGTCATCAAGGAAGCCGCCAACCAGCACTACTGCACCGATGCCTTTAGCCGCGCGGTGTTTCAGGCCATCTGCGATGACGCCGACGTGCCCACGCAGGCCTTCGCCAACAAGAGCGATATGGCCGGCGGCTCCACGCTCGGTAACCTGTCCAATATGCAGGTGAGCATGCATGCCGTGGACGTGGGCCTGCCGCAGCTTGCCATGCACTCGAGCTACGAGACCGGCGGCGTTCGCGACGTGATGCACGCCATCCGCGCCCTTACCGCCTTCTACGAGCACAACCTAACCATCAACGGCGCCGAAAGCGTAGAGCTCTAAAACCTACCAAATAGGGATTGCCAAAAAGGACAGGTTCATTTTGGCAGGTTTTATCTGGGCAAATGCCAACAGCTAGGCGGAACTGTCAGGACGCCGCAGGTAGAGCCAACGTCATAGTGCAAACTAACCTGACCCCATTGCACCAAAAAAGAAACGCCGCAGGTTGAGTAAAAGTCAGCGAGAGTCCGCCGTTTGAGCCAAGGTGCCGTGAAATGAAAAGGCGCTGACCTTCTGGTCGCGCCTTTGAAATTGAACGGCAGATTGGCCAAACGGCGGGTTCGTAGCGTCGACCGGTCCGCCGTCCGTTAGAACGGCGGAATAGATCCCCTAATGTTCAATCCAACAACGTAAAGTTTCGCCGGCCTGTAGGTGGCGTAGATTCTCCGCGGCAATATCCACCACGTTGTTGAGCGTGGCTTCCAGGTGGAACCAGCCCGAGATGTGCGGCGTGATGAGCATGTTGGGCGCATCCCACAGCGGGCTTGTCGCGGGCAGCGGCTCGGGATCGGTGACGTCGACCGCGGCGCCGGCAAGGTGGCCCGACTCAAGGGCGGCAACCAGGTCGTCGGCAATCACGAGGTCGCCGCGACCGCCGTTGGCAAAGAAAGCGCTCGGCTTCATCGCGGCAAAGAACTCGGCATTCGCCAGACCACGGGTCTCGGGCGTACTGGGCATAAAGGATGCGACGACGTCAGCCTCGGCCAGGCGCTCGGAGAGGGCGTCCATGCCGTCCATGTCTTCAAACACGATGGGGTAGACGAGCGGATGACGCTTGATGCCGCGGACGTGTGCGCCCATGCTGCGGCAGAGCGTGGCGAAGTGCCCACCGATATCGCCGGCGCCCAGTACGAGTACATTGGCATTTTTGAGCGAAGTGACCGGCCCCAAATCCTCCCAGCGATGCTCGCGCTGCAGGTCTTGGTAGCCGGGCAGGCGCTTCATCATGGAAAGGACCATGGCAAACATGTGCTCGCTCACGGCCTGGCCGTAGGCGCCCACCGAGCAGGAGAGCTTGGCGTCGGCCGGCACAGTACCGGCGGCGAGATAATCGTCGTAACCGGCACTCTGCAGCTGTAGCAGCTGGAGATGCTCGCATGCCGTGAGCATGGCGGGGTCGATATTGCCCAGGATCACATCGGCATCCGCGACCTGCTCGCGTGTGACTTCGCTGGCGCTCGTATAGATAAAGTCCTCGCCCGGAGCACTCGACTCAAGAATCGCGCGATGACGATCGTTGACGGGCAGCAAAACCAGGATGTTCACAAGCAGTCCTCTCCGCTTAACCTGCCAAAAAGGGACAGGTTTATTTTGGCAGGTTTTATCAGGCAAAACGTTCAAACAAAACGCCGGATACAAGACGGGCGTGCCCGCCAGCATCCGGCGTCCGTACGGCTACCAGCTCAGCAGCTCGTAACCATCCTCGGTCACGACCAGCTGAACCTCGCACTGGGCGGAGTCGCTGCCGTCCTTGGTGCGCACGCACCAACCGTCACCCTTGCTGATCTTAATGTCGGGTGCTCCGGCGTTGACCATGGGCTCGATGGTAAAGACCATGCCCGGCACCATGATGGTGTCCACGTCGGGCGCCTCGGTGGTAAAGCCCACGAACGGGTCCTCGTGGAACTCCTTGCCAATGCCGTGTCCGCCGTACTCGCGCACCACGCTAAAGCCGGCGTCCTCGACCGTCTTTTGCACGGCCTCGGCCATGACGGACAGCGGCAGCCACGGCTTGACGGCGGCAAGGCCCGCCTCCACGCTGGCGCGCGTGACGTCAACCAGGCGCTGGCGCTCGGCCGAGACCTCGCCGATGCAGAACATGCGGCTCGAATCGCTAAAGTATCCGTCCAGGATTGTGGAACAGTCCACGTTGATGATGTCGCCCTCGTGCAGGACGTCCGTGTCGCAGGGAATGCCGTGGCAGACGACGTCGTTGATCGAGGTGCACACGCTCTTGGGGTAGCCCTCGTAGTTGAGGTCGGCCGGCGTGCCGCCGTGCTCGACGGTGTAGTCGTAGATCATCTGGTCGATCTGGTTGGTGGTCATGCCCGCGGCGATGTGCTCGCCAACGTGGTCGAGCACGCCCACGTTGATGGCGGCGGAGCGCTTAATACCCTCGATGTCGGCAGGCGTCTTGTAGAGTGTGCGGGGCAGAACCTCCCAGCCCTCCTCCCACAGGCGCTCGAGGCGCTCGTCGAAGGCGCTGTGACATTTCTTATATTTTTTGCCGCTGCCGCACCAGCAGGCGTCGTTGCGGCCGGGCACAGGTCCCTTGTCAAACATGGCTAACTTCCTTTCATCCGCAGCTAGTATAGCCCACTAACATGCCTATATGAGTTGCGGTGATATAGTTCCGATTTAAGCGGTTTAACGGCATAAACAGGAACTATATCACCGCAACTGATGGGGTGAGAGGGGGGCGCTGGCCGCCTGAATCGTGGCTGCGTGCTAGTAGCTCACCTGGCAGGGGATGCCGAGGGCTTGGACGCGTGCGGCGATGGCGTCGAGCACCTCGGGTGCTGCCTTGGCAAGGCCGGCGACCGGCGTCTCGCGCGCCACCGTGTAAATGGTTGCTTCCTGCGGGCGAATGCGCTCAAGCGCTGCGAGCCAAGGACCAACGTATTCCTCGCCGGTATTGTCGATGGACTTACCCTGGTACTCGCCCGTCAAAAAGATCGTCTGGATAATGACGTGGCCGTCAAAGCTTGCGAACGTCTCGATCTGATGTTCAACGTCGTACGGGCCGACGGGCTGGTCGAGCAGCTGGATAAACGCTGGATCGACCGTGTCGAGCTTAAGGATATTGTCGTCGACCATCATGAGCGCATCGTGTACCTCGGGGCGGTCGGCGCGCGTGCCGTTGGAGAGCACGGCGATCTTGCTGTTCGGGGCGAGCTCGTCGCGCAGTGCGACGGCGCCGGCGATGGCCTGCGGAAACTCCGGCGCGGCGGTGGGCTCGCCGTTGCCGGCAAACGTAATCACGTCGGGGAGCTCGCCTTCGGCTGCCATTTCGCGCAGCTTGGCCTCGAGTGCGTCGAGCACCATGTCGGCTGTGTTATACGGCTCGTGGCAGGGACGCTCCGCGTTGAGGCCGTTTTCGCAGTAGATGCAGTCGAACGTGCAGATTTTGCCGCTGGCCGGCATCATGTTGACGCCCAGCGACAGGCCGAGACGACGGCTGCGGACGGGTCCAAAGATAGGGCTGGCATTTAAAAACGTAGACATAGAAACATGCTCCTCAAGACAGTTGTGCCTAAGCATAGCATCGGCGCCAACGTATGGTCCGGGCTTGTGCTTTACGGGTTTCGATTTCTCACTCCGCCCTCGATGCTGCGCCATGAAAGGCTTCGAGTCGGGTACAGTTAATCTGTTAACAAAGCATAAGACGACGAGGGCCTATCCAGCCATGCTGGCGTGCGTCTGAATAGGTATTGATAATGGGGGCACAACATGGATTTTACGGTTGAGAATGCGGGCACCACGATTGCCTGTCGTGAGTATGCCGGCCCGGACGTGCCGTCCGATGCGCCTGCCTTGGTATGCGTGCACGGTGCCTGCGTCGACGGCATCTTCTTTGACGGCATCGCCCGCGAGCTCAGCTGTGACTACCGCGTAATTGCCTACGACCGCCGCGGCTGCGGTGAGAGCGGCGACGCGGCAGACGGCCGCTACGATCTTGCTGCCCAAGTCGCCGATCTGCAAGCCGTTATCGAGTACGTCGGCGCTCCGGCAAACGTGCTCGCGCACAGTGCCGGCACGTTGGTGGCTCTGGAGCTTCTTCGCACAAACCCGGCTGTCGTTTCGCGTGCGATTCTGCACGAGCCCGCCGTGACGGGTGAAGGTGCTGGCATGGGCGCGGCCCCCATTTTGCTCGACATGATTGCGGCGGGGAAGGTCTCGAGGGCATTGAGGGCCTTTCTGGGCGCCATCGGCGACCCGGACCCCGAGGCTCCCAAGACAACTTAAGCGGAAGCCAAGCATGCCCTGCGCAACGGCCGTTGTTTCATGGCAAATGAATACGGGCCCAACATGACCTATGCGCCCGAATGGGAAGAGATCAGCGTACCAAAGGCCGTTGCCGCCGTGCTTCTGGGTGAGCTTTCGATTGGCACATCCCGCGAGGCGGGCACGCGAGCAGCTGCAGAGTTCCTGGGCTGCCCGCTCGTGACGATTCCCGGAGCGCATAACGGCCTTCGAGATCGCCCGGCGGCAGCGGCTCGTGCCGTTCGCGATATTCTAGAGCCCCAGCGCTTTTAATGGCCTTGGCGGTCAGCGCTTGCAAGCGTTTCGGCGATGTTAACAAACGCCCTCCAAACCTTGCGTCTGCAGCTCCAAATATACCGTTTGCCAACTCATGAAAATGTAACGATATTCACGTGCTTACCTGCATCAACAAGATGCTACCCTTGTACCATTTGATACCAACTGCTATCAAACGCAACGATTGAAAGGGCCCCATATGCTCAATAATCACGAGGCCAATCTAACCGACGAAGAGGCTGCCGCCGAGGTTGCCCGTGTCGCGAAGATCTACCCCGTGGTCCGTCTGATGTCGGCCGATCAGGTCAAAAGCGAGCGCAACTGCTTGCTCGCCGGCGATCGGTGCCCTTGCCTGCGTCAGTCAAGTCTTGAGGCCTTGGCGACTTCGGATGAGATATCGGAGCGGCTGCTCAACGACGGCGTCGAGTACCGTGCTCGC
Source organism: Collinsella sp. (assembly GCA_018376905.1). GTDB lineage: Bacteria > Actinomycetota > Coriobacteriia > Coriobacteriales > Coriobacteriaceae > Collinsella. Next base: position 37,623 of record JAHAAK010000015.1, read on the forward strand.
GTGCGCTCTTTGACGGTCGAGGGCGAGCCTCACGTTTTGCTGATGGTGCGCCCGATCGATGAACAAGAGGTCGCAGAAGAGGACCTTGTCTACACCGATGTGCTGACGAGCGTTCGTAATCGCCGCTATTACGAGGAGAAGCTTCGTAGCGCCCGCATGAACGCCGGCGTTGCGATGATTGACCTCGATGATTTTAGGGTCTTCAACGATACCTGTGGTCGTCATGCCGGTGACCTCGCGCTCGGCGCCGTGGCGGCGGCGATTCGCGGCGGCATTCGTTCGACTGACGAGCTTGTGCGCCTTGGCTGCGACAAGTTCGTGGCCGTCATGCCCAATATCCCCTCCGATGACTTTGCCCGTCGTCTGCGTCATGTATCCGATGCCGTCCATGCCACGATTGTCCCTGGTCACGAGCATGTAAGCCTTACGGCATGCGTGGGCGGTGTTCGCATCAATGGCGAGACGGTCGATGAGGGCGTAAACCGTGCCGTCCAGCTTTTAAGCCATGCCAAGGCAAAGCCCGGTACGGTTGTGACCGACAGCGATGCAATCGAGATCTTCCAAAGCGAAAAACCCTCGGTGCTTATCGTCAATGACTCCGAGATGAACCGTATTATCCTCAACGAGATGCTCAAGGACGAGTATCGCGTCTTGGAGGCGGACAACGGCCGTACGGCGCTCGATTTGGTTGACCGCTACGGCGATGAGCTGTCGCTTGTGCTGCTCGACATCATCATGCCGGGTATGAACGGGTTTGAGGTACTGGGCGAACTGTCACGCCGAACTGTTGCCGATAGCCTGCCCGTCATCATGATCTCGAGCGAGGATTCCGATGACGTGGTGCTGCGCGCCTACGAGCTGGGTGCTTCGGATTACATCAACCGTCCGTTTAACGCACGCGTCGTTCGCCGCCGCGTGAGCAATACCATCCGCCTGTATGCCAAGCAGCGTCGTCTGACGAGCCTGCTGTCTCAGCAGTACAACGAGCGTGTCAAGAACAGCCGCATGCTGATCGATATCATGGCCGGCGTCATGGAGCTTCGCAACGGCGAGAGCGGCCTGCACGTCACGCATATCGAAAAGCTGACCGAGCTGCTGCTGGGCTGCCTGGTGCATCGCAGCGACAAGTTCCCGCTCGACAACGAACAGCGCTCCACGATCGCCATGGCCTCGGCGCTCCACGATATCGGCAAGATGTCGATCGACGACGCGATCCTCAACAAGCCCGGACGCCTGACGTCCGAGGAGTTCGAGATCATGAAGACGCACACCACCCTCGGTGCCGACATGCTGTTTGAGCTGGGTCACCAACATGCCGGCAATTCCTTGCTGGAATATGCGTACCAGATCGCACGTTGGCACCACGAGCGCTGGGATGGCAAGGGCTATCCCGACGGCCTTAAGGGCGACGAGATCCCCATTGCCGCGCAGGTGGTTTCGGTGGCCGACGTATACGACGCGCTCACGAGCATGCGCGTGTACAAGGATGCTATCCCGCACCAGGAAGCGATTCAGATGATTCTGGACGGCAAGTGCGGTGAGTTTAACCCGCTACTGCTCGACTGCCTGCTCGAGGTGCAAGACCGTATTGCCGAAACGTTGGCACGTCCTGCCGACGTCGTTGCGTTCCCCACGATTTAGTTTGACCGAAGGAGTTTTAATTCATGGGTTCCATGCGTGAAGCGTATGAGAAGATCGGCGCCGATTACAACGGTGCCAGCGTTCGCCTGATGGGCGAGGAGATGCTCGCCCGCTTTGCCCTTAAGTTCTTGGATGACGAGAGCATGGACAAGCTGGAGGCCGCTATGGCGGCAGGGGACGTTGAGGGTGCGTTTATGGCCGTGCATACGCTTAAGGGTGTGAGCCAGAACCTGGGGTTCGACAATCTGTATGAGCCGGCGGTCGTGGTGACCGAGGCGTTGCGTAATGCCAACACCGTTGATGGTGCTCGCGACGGGATACATGCACTGCGTCAGCAGTATGCGGCTACGATGTCGGCCCTGCGTGAGGCGGCTGAGTAAGAGACCGCGAGCCTTGGACCGTGCTCCAAGGTCGTAGATATAGATAAAATAGGGCGCCCCGTCGGACCATGTGGTCGGCGGGGCGCCCTATTTTGTTGCGCCGCCCGTGAGTTAGCGCGCCTGCTTAACCTGAGCCGCTGCCTCGACAAACGACTTCCACAGGTTAAAGTCGGTCTCGAGCGTCTGCCAGGTGTACTCGGGGTGCCATTGCACGCCTAGGCAGAAGGGTTGACCCTCGACCTCGATGCACTCGGGCACGCCGTCGGTTGCTTGGGCGACCAGGCGCGTATGCTTGCCCAGACGATCGACACAGCAATGGTGCGCCGAGTTGGTCTGGATGAGCCTGTGCCCGCCGAGTGCGCGCTCCAGCAGCGAGCCCGGTACGACCTCGACGGGGTGCACGGGATCGTTGAGTACGTGGGTATGACGCCACTGCGTGCGGCCCTCGCGCGCGCCCAGGCTCGGCACGTCCATGCACAGGGCGCCGCCGGTGGCGACGTTGAGCAACTGCGTGCCGCGGCAGGTGGTAAAGAGCGGCTTTTTGGCGCGGAGCACCTCGTTGACCAGCTTGAACTCAAAGCGATCACGAATCTCACAGCACAGCGTGGGGTCGTAGGGGCGCTCGTCGCCCCAACGCTTGGGATTGACGTCGGGGCCGCCGGGGATGGCGATGCCGTCGGCGATGTCGACGTAATGGCGGATGACATCGATGTCCTCGGTGATGGACATCTGCAGCGGCAGGCCGCCGGCGGCAAGGATGGCATCGACAAAGACGCTGGCGATCTCCTCGTTGGGGGAGAGCGTCTCGCTCAAAAACGGCTTCGCTTCTTCCCAGCGCGGCGCGACGAGGATAAGCGGGCGGTCGGCAGGGGCGACGTCGACATGCGGGGTATAGGACGATGAAGTGCGAGTTCCGATCATTGGTGTAACTTTCGAATCCGGATGGTCATGGCAAGCGGGCGAGCGCGTAGCTGGTTAGTGGCCCTTGATAGAGTTGAGGAAGTCCTGGGCGCGCTTGGTCTGGGGGTGGTCGAAGAACTCGTCGGGCGTGCCGATCTCCACGATCTGGCCGTCGGCCATAAACACGACGCGGTCGGCCACGCGGCGGGCGAAGTTCATCTCGTGCGTGATGACGATCATCGTCATGCCCTGCTGGGCCAGACGGACCATGACCTCGAGCACCTCGTTGATCATCTCGGGGTCAAGGGCGCTCGTGGGCTCATCAAAGAGCATGGCCTTGGGCTGCATGGCGAGCGAGCGGGCGATGGCCACGCGCTGCTGCTGGCCGCCCGAAAGCTGTGCGGGCACCTTGTCGGCCTGCTCGGCCACACCTACGCGGCTCAGGAGGTCCATGGCGCGCTCGCGTGCCTCGTCTTTGGACACGCCCAGCACGTCGACCGGACCCAGCATGACGTTCTGCAGCACCGTCATGTGTGCAAACAGGTTGAACTGTTGAAACACCATGCCCAGCTCGGCACGCATGCGGGCAAGGTCTTTGCCTTCCTGTGGCAGGGGCTGACCTTCGATGAAGATCTCGCCCGAGTCGATGGTCTCCAAGCGGTTGATGGTGCGGCACATGGTTGATTTGCCCGAGCCCGAGGGGCCAATTACAACGACGACCTCGCCGCGGTCGACCGAGAGATTGATGTCGTTGAGAACGTGCAGGTCGCCATAGTGCTTATCGACGTGCTTGAGCTCAATCAGCGGCTGATTGCCGGTGGAAGAGGTGCTCTGTGCCATGGTGCTCGGCTCCTTATGACTCGAAATGGTAAAGCGTTAGCGGATGATGGTCGCGCCGGTCTTGTGCGAAACGTAGACGGCGGCCTTGTTGATCGCGACGTTGATGAGGATGTAGATGACCGCGATTACCAGGTAGACCGATACGAGTGCATCGTAGTTGGTAATGAGCACGCGGGCATTTTGCATGAGGTCGGGGTAGCTCACCACATAGGCGACGGTGGTGTCCTTGACCACGACTACAAGTTGTGAGATTAACGACGGAATAATAAACCGAATAGCCTGAGGCAACACGATTTTAAAGGTGATTTTAGCCTTGGAGAGACCGAGCGCCTGGGCCGCCTCGACCTGGCCGCGCGGCACGGCATTGACGCCGGCGCGGAAGATTTCGGCAAGTACGCCGGCTGCAGCGAGCGCGACGGGGAGCGTGAGCATCCAAAACGACGGCAGCGCGATCTTGTACTGGGGCAGCACCAAAAAGAAGAAGTAGATGAACAGCAGACTCGGCACGCCGCGGAAGAAATCGGTGAGCACGCGGCAGACCAGCTGCAGCGGCTTAATGTCGCTGGTGCGGCCGAGCATAAGGGCCAAGCCCAGCACCAGCGCGATGGCGCCAGCGGTGAGTGCGACTTTGACGGTGCCCTCAAAGCCGGCAAGCAAGAACTTCCAGGTGGTGAGGTGCGTAAAGAAATACCAATAGTGGACCGAAAGCTGGCCGGTCACATAAAAGCGCTGCAGTACCAGGACGACGAGTGCGGCCACGGCAACAAGCGAGATGGCGGTGCCGATGCGAATCTTGGCGCGCATCTTGGGGCCGGGAGCCTCGTAGAGCGCATCGCGCATGGTAAGCGCAGGGGAGGAGTGCTTGCTCATCGGAGGATCCTCACCTTCTTATCGATGTGGTTGCCAATGTGGCTCACCACAAAGGCTGTGCCCAGGTAGCCGAGCGCCGAGATAAAGAACGCGGCGACGCCGCCGAGCGAGCGCGTGTTGATGTAGCTCACCACGCCGGTGAGCTCCTGCGGTTTAAGCGGCACCTGGCTGCCGAGTGCGGTGGTGAGCATGACGGCGATAAAGAGGTTGGTCATGGGCAACACGCTCGAGCGCAGCGCCTGCGGAATCACGATCTTGGCGAGGATACGGTTAAAGCTCATGCCCAGCGAGCGGGCGGCTTCCACCTGGCCGACGCCGACGGTGTTGATGCCGCTCATAAAGTTTTCGGAGCCAAAGGCCGAGCCCAAAAGGACCGTGGCGACGATAACGCAGGTGCGGTAGGGCAGGACGACCTTGAGCGGCGGCAGCGCGTAGACGACGATGATAAGCAGCGCGATGCCGGGGATGTTACGGAAGACCTGGACATACAGGTCGCCAAAGACGCGCAGCGGCTTGAGCGGCGACACGCGCATCACGGTGACGGCGACGGCCAGCACCATGGCGATGGCAAACGACTCAAGCGTCATGCCCCAGGTTGCGAGCAGCGCGTCGATATAGTTCTGGCCATAGAGCGACCAGAGCTCGGAGAGACTCATGCGGACCTCCTGCCGATAAGGAAAGGGGCTCCCGTGTGTACGGAAGCCCCGACAACTCAGTGAGGAAACAGTTTACCGCAATAAAGCACATCGTGCGTCTCCGTATGGTTTCGTTGCGGCCGTTACCAGGCTCGCTGCCTAGGCGCCGATCTCGGGCAGCTCGGGAACATTGGTGTCGCCCGTACGGTCGCCGATGCAGATCTGCCACAGCTCGGTCCAGGTGCCATCGTCCTCGATCTTCTTAAGGAAGTCGTTAACGAAGGCGACGCCGTCGGAATCGAGCGGCAGGCCGATGCCATAGGGCTCCTTGCTGCCGAAGGGCTTGCCGGCGATCTTGTACTTACCGGGCTCGCGGACCAGGGCGCTCTGCTGCATGTTGTTATCGATGACGTAGGCGTCAACGCGGCCCTGCTGGAGTGCCTGGCGGGCCTCCTCGTCGGTCTTGAACTCCTGCTGGCTGGCCTTGGGGGCGAACTCCTCCAGGATGGCGGGGCCGTTGGAGCCGGACTGGACGGCGACGTTCTTGTCGGCCAGGTCGTCAACGCTCTTGATGTCGTCGTTATCGGCGAGCACCAGGATGGCCTGCTGCGTGTAGTAGTAGGGACCGGCAAAGGAGACGAGCTTCTTGCGCTCATCGGTAATGGTGTAGGTGGCGAAGACGGCGTCGACCTGGCCGTTCTGCAGGACGGACTCACGCGTGTCCGAGGTTACCTGGGTGATCTCGACCTTGTTCTCGCCCAGAATGTAGTTGGACAGGAGCTGTGCGATACCGGCATCGAAGCCGCGGGTCTGACCGTCTTTCTCGTTGAGGAGGGAGAAGAGCGTGGAGGTCTGAACGCCACCGATCTTAAAGACGCCGGCGTCCTTAACGGCCGTGGCCCAGGTGCTGGCAGCGATGGCGTCGTCATCGGCCTTGGGGCCGTTGTCGACGAGCTTGTCGAATGCCTTGGCGTCGAGCGTGGTGGAAGCCTCGGTATCTTCGGAGCTCTTGGAGGAGCCGGCGGCGGAACCCTTGTCGGCCTCGGCGCTGGTGTCGGAGCAGCCGGCAAGACCAAGGCCGGCGACGGTTGCGAAGGTGGCGGCAACGAAGCCGCGGCGGTCGAGAACGACCTGCTGGGAGAGGTTCTTGCTCATGGTAGAACACCTTTCTCAATAAAATCCCTAGCGGTTGAGTAGAGTTATACCCTATCGCGCTCAAATGGGTCAACACGAAATAACTCAGAAACATACTTGTCTTATGGGTTATTCTACCTACCAAAAAGGGACAGGCACCTTTGTGGTGGTTCTTGCAGATGTGGCGGCCTGCCTTGCTGCTTTGTCTCAATCTGTAACATCTGCAGCCGTTTTTGCCGAGTAACTGTTACAGATCGAGATTTTCTCTTCAGGGGGATTCGAATGTCTCGATCTGTAACATCTGGACGGACAAAAGGTCTCTATCTGTTACAGATCGAGACAAAGGTCAGGGACTAAGACGTCTTGTCTAGATCTGTAACAGTTAGACGGGAATTCGGGCCCTAGATGTTACAGATTGAGATAATCGCGTCGCGAAAACAAAAACCTCCGCAGGGGGGTGCTTTCCTTGCGGAGGTTTTCTTACTCGTTGAGTAGTCTTGCGGCTTCGGCGGCCATGTTCTCGACCGTCATGCCGTTCTGCGCGAGCAGTTCGTTGGGGTCGTAGCGGTCGGGGAAGCCCTTGGCGATGCCGAAGGTGCGCGTGCGCACGGGCGTGCAGGCCAGGTAGCACGCCACGCGCTCGCCCCAGCCGCCGTCCAAGATGCCGTCCTCGAGGGTGACGACAACGCGATGCTCGGCGACAAGGCTGTCGAGGAACTTGCGGTCGAGCTCGGCTGCAAAGCGAGGGTTGACGAGCGTGGCCTCGATACCGTACTCGGCGGCCAAGCGGTTTGCCACGCGCTCACCCAGCTCAAAGAAATCGCCAAGCGCGAGCACGGCAACGTCGCGGCCCTGACGCACCACGTTGTAGCGAACGGCGCTGTAGTCGGTGTCTTCGGCGGGCGCAAGGTCGGGGCGGCTTACCAGGCCGATGCCCGGTACGCGGATTGCCACGGGATGCTCGCGGTGGTCGAGCGACCAGCTCAGCATGGACAGATATTCCTCCATGCAGGCCGGCGCCAAGTAGTGCATGTTGGGAAGACCGCCCAGCATGGAAATATCAAAGAACGAGAGGTGCGTCTCGGATGTGGTGCCAAAGATCGACGCGCCAAATACCAGGATGGTTGCGGGGGCGTCGTTGAGGCACAGGTCGTGCCACAGCTCGTCGTAGGCGCGCTGCAAAAACGTGCCGTACACACCAAAGACTGGCTTGGCGCCCGAGCGGGCGAGCGCGGTGGCAAAGGTCACGGCGTGCTCCTCGGCAATGCCCACGTCAACAAACTGCTTGCCTGCCGCGGCGCGAAGCTCGGGTGTAAAGCCCATGATGTAGGGCGTGGCGGCCGTGATGCCCACGACCTGCGGATCGTGCTCGATGGCGGCGCTGAGCGCCTCGCCCGTAATGTCGGCATAGGTGCGCGGCGCAGGCTCGCTCGGATGGCCCGGGCAGAGCTTGCGCCCAGTCGCCATGTCAAACGGACCCACGTGGTGCCAGCGCTCGGGGTCGCTCTGGGCCGGCTCAAAGCCCTTGCCCTTGGCGGTCGAGATGTGCAGCACGATGGGGTGGTCGATGTCGCGCAGCTCTTGCAGCGTGTCGACCAGGGCCAACACGTCGTTGCCGGCGTCCAGATAGCGGTAGTCGAGTCCCAGCGCACGGAAAACGTTGCGCTCGGCCGTGCCGTTTGTGGCGCGCAGCTCGGCGAGATTGCGGTAGAGGCCGCCGTGGTTCTCGGCAATTGACTGGTCGTTATCGTTGACGATGATGATCAGGTTGCTGTCGAGATCGGCGGCATTGTCGAGACCCTCAAACGCCAAGCCGCCCGAAAGCGAGCCGTCGCCAATAACGGTAATGACGTTGTACGCATCGCCCGCTAGGTCGCGAGCATGCGCCAAGCCACAGCCTAGGCTCACGGACGTAGAAGTGTGGCCCATGGCAAACAGGTCGTGCTCGGACTCGTCGGGGTTGGCAAAGCCGGAGGCCTCGCCAAAACGATTCGGATCGATATAGGTATATGCGCGCCCGGTCAGCGCCTTGTGGGCGTAGGTCTGGTGCGACACGTCAAAGACGATCTTGTCGGTGGGGGAGTTGAACACGCGATGGAGCGCGACCGTGAGCTCAACGACGCCCAGGTTGGGGGCAACGTGTCCGCCGACGGCGGCGGAGCTTTCGAGGATGGCGTGGCGAATCTCGCCGCAGAGCAGCGGAAGCTCGGCGCGATCGAGAGCCTTGACGTCCTCGGGCGTTGTCGTTTGCGTAAGCAGCATCGTTGTTGGTTACTCCATGCGAATCGAGCGCCGGCACTCCCTCGGCCGGCACAATTGCACAAGACAGTCTCGCACATTTTGACGTTTGATATGTGACGGCGGCGCGGTAATTCGACAACTGGTGGGGCAAAACGTTTTGTCCGATGCCATACTGGTAGGTTCCATGATGATTTTATTGATAGTGTGCCGGCAATAGCTCGCCGCCGTGAGCCGCTGGAAGGAGGCCACATGTCAGAAACCGCTCGTGCCGAGAGAATCGCGCGCGAAGTTGACCGTGCCGCCCGCCAGCTGGCCCAAGCGGGGCGTTTGGACCTGACGCGGGAGTTTATCCAGCACGGCGATGTGACGGTGTACGCGCATGTGACCTCGGTGGCACGGGCGAGCCTGTCCTTTGCCGAGCGCTTGGACCGTGTTGGCGTTTCGGTCGATCGTGCCTCGCTGCTGCGTGGGGCCTTGCTGCACGATTACTTTCTCTACGATTGGCATGACCCCGACCCAAGCCATCGGCTGCATGGGTTTCGGCATCCGTTTTTTGCCCTGGCGCGTGCCGAGGAAGATTTTGAGCTAACGCCTCGCGAGCGGAATATTATCACGCGTCATATGTTTCCGCTGGTACCGGTTCCGCCGACGTGTCGTGAGGCCTGGATTGTGTGTATGGCGGATAAGTGGTGCGCGCTGTGCGAGACAGTTGCCGGCCGTCTGCCGCGCAGGGGCTGCACAGATGATTTGAACGAAGGCTCGAGCGAGAAGAGGAGAGGGTAGACGGTGGGAACCGCGATCGACATGGCATTTGACGGCGCGACACTTGCCGCCTGCCCGCTTTCGGCGCTGGTACTCTCGTTTGCCTTCTACGGATTTTGCGGCTGGGCGTGGGAGTCGACGGTTTGCGCCATGCTCAACCACGGGCGCTTTGCCAACAGCGGCTTTTTGCTGGGACCGTGCTGCCCCATCTACGGCGCGGGCGGCATTGCCTGTTGGCTGCTGCTTCGCGGCATCCCGGATGCCTCGAGCCAGTTTGTCGCCGCGGCACTCGTGTGCAGCGTGATCGAATACAGCGTGGGCGTGCTGCTCGAAAAAACGACCGGCGCGCGGTTTTGGGACTATTCTCACTTGCCGTTTAACCTGCATGGACGCATTTGCCTGTACTGGGCCTGCGCGTTTGGCCTGGGTGCGCTGTGCATTTGCCGTTTAGTGGAGCCGGCATTGCTGGGGCTGCTTGGCCATCTGCCGGTGCTGATTGTGCGGCTGTCCGCCTTTATCGTTGCGGTCGCGATGATGGTCGATGCGGCGTGCTCGTTGGCCAGCTGGCGCCGCCTGTCCGATGAGCTGGAGCGCGTCCGGGCCGACCTTGCCGACCGCATCAACGAGTCGCTTGCCGATGCCTCGGACTCAATGCTCGAACGTATTCCCGATTCGGCGATCGACTCGGTGGCGCAGACGCATATCCGCGGTCGCGCCGTTAACGCGTGGCTGGCCGAGCTGGGTGACGCCGCGCTTGATGCCCTGCGTGAGAAGGCTTCGATGCCGACGTTTATCTCGGATGGTGCTCGCGGCCTGGCGCTCGCTGCCCGCCGCGTGGCCGATGCCGCGCCGAGCATGCCGCGTCCGTCGCTCAGTCGTCGCCTTGCCGGTAAGCGCATAAGCCGTCCGGTGCCGAGCGTGTCACTCAGCCGCCGCGACCTACGCTTCTTTAACGCCTTCCCGCGTCTGCGCATCAATCGCTACGAGGGCGTCATCCGAGCTACCGACCTCCGCGACCGAGCCCGCGAGCTGTTCCGGCGCTAGCCAGAGCGGGGCCAAGCGCGCCCTTCTCGTTCGCACGTTTCCCGTTCGTTTCGCGTCCGTTGCCGCGCCGTTTCCAAGATTGCGGCACCGTTTCCATTCGACAACGCAGCGTTTAACAACGCCGTATCTGGTCTACACCAGTTGCCCCTCGGCCGCATTATGGGCGCCGACAACGTTCATGCGATCAAGGGGGAGCGAATGTACGATACGGGATCGACAACGTTTATGCTCATCTGCACCATGCTCGTGTTTTTAATGACACCGGGTCTGGCGTTTTTCTATGGCGGCCTGTCCAGGCGCAAAAATGTCATCAACACCATGCTCATGTGCTTTGGCGCCATTGGCCTGGTTGGTGTGCTGTGGATTGTTGCCGGCTGGTCGCTGGCCTACGGCGGCGACGGTTCCAGCCCGTTTATTGGAGGCCTTGACCAGCTGCTGTGCCTGCCGGTGCTCAACCAGGTGCTGCAGGCGGCCGAGGGCAATGCCGCGGACGGTGCCGTCTACCCTCAGATCATTAACATCGCCTTCCAGATGGCGTTTGCCATGATCACGGCCGCTATCGTCACGGGCAGCCTGGCCGGCCGCGTTAAGTTTGGTGCCATGACGGCCTTCCTGGGCATTTGGCTGCTCGTGGTCTATGCGCCACTCGCCCACATGGTCTGGGGCGGCGAGGGCTCCTTTATCGGCGACATGATCGGCGCGCTCGACTTTGCCGGCGGCGACGTAGTACACATTTCGTCCGGTCTCACGGGCCTGATTCTTTGCTTAATGCTTGGCCGTCGTCGCGGCTTTGGCATGGTGAGCTATCGCCCGCATAACGTGCCGTTTGTGGCGTTGGGCGCCGGGCTGCTTTGGTTTGGCTGGTTTGGCTTTAACGGCGGCAGCGAGTTTAAGGCCGACGCCGTGGCGGCGCTTGCCATCCTCAACACCGTGACGGCCAGCGCGGCGGGCATGGTCTCGTGGCTTGCCGTCGAGCGCGTGCACACCGGTCGCCCCACGCTGGTGGGCGCCAGCACCGGTCTGGTTGCGGGCCTTGTGGTGGTCACGCCCGGCGCGGGCTTTGTCGAGCCGTGGGCAGCGCTGGTTATGGGCCTGATCGTGTCGCCCGTCTGCTACTTGGCCATCAGCCATCTTAAGACCAAGTTCGGCTACGACGATGCGCTCGACGCGTTCGGTTGCCACGGCATCGGCGGCATTTTGGGTGGCGTGCTCACAGGCCTGTTCTGCGTGCCGGAGCTTTCGTGGACCGGTAAGGGCGGCCTGTTCTACACGGGCGACGTGTCACTGCTCGTCTCGCAGATTCTGGGTATTGTGGTGACGGTCGTTATCGTGCTGGTGCTCGACTTGGTAATCGCCGCGATGGTCAAGGTGCTGTTCCACGGCAGCCTGCGCGTGGACGAGGCCGACGAGGCGCTGGGCCTGGACGCGAGCCAGCACGGAGAAAGTGCATACCCCTCCTTCTCCGGACTCGATTAGCAGCACGGCTTTCCCAGGCACCCGACCTTGCCCCTCAAACCGTCGCTTGCGTACCGAAGTACGCGGCGCTCCTCTTTCGGGGCAATCTCGGGCACCTGGAAAACCCGTGCCATGTGAAGGAAAATTCATTTCTTTTATTGAAGAGAGGAATTCACTATGAAGAAGATTACGGCGATCGTTCGTGCTGAGAAACTTGAGGTTCTTAAGGACGCGCTGTTTGCTGCCGATGTTCGCGGCATGACGATTAACCAGGTCCAGGGCTGCGGTGCGCAGCACGGCTGGAAGGAGTACGTGCGCGGCAACGAGCTGCTCGTCAATACGATTCCAAAGGTGCAGTTCACCCTTATCTGTGCCGATGAGCATGTTGACGGTATTGTAGACATCATTTGCAACGCCGCACGCACCGGCGCCGTCGGTGACGGCAAGATCTGGGTCGAGCCGGTCGAAGAAGTCATCCGCATCCGCACCGGCGAACACGGCCCCGCCGCGGTGTAGGACAATCTTTCGCCTGACGGGCGTGCCTCTCTTGGGGCACGCCCGTTCTCGTCTACAATATCGTGCAGACGAAGGAGAGGCATGCCCATGATCAAGATGTTTGCGAGTGACTTAGACGGAACGCTGCTAAACGCCCTACACGAGGCAGATGGGACCATCCGCCATGCCATTCGCGAGCTGACCGAGGCTGGCTTGCATGTGGTTCCCGCGACCGGGCGCTCGACGTTGCCAATCGGCGAGCATGGCTTTACAGGGCTGGCGCTCGATGCCTGCTGCTCTAACGGCTCCATCGTGCGCGACGGTCATGGCGAGGTGCTCAAAACCTGGACCATCGACCCGCAGGTTACCGAGGAGCTGCTCAAGGCGTTCCCGGACATTTGCTTTGATTGCTCCACGCCCGATGGCATGTACTCGAGCGGTTCGTTCGAGATGCATCAGGCGGGCTTTAAAAAGGACAGCCCTATCAAGCGCGTCGTGATGCGCGGCATGCGTGCACGTGGCGGGTATCACGAGGAGCAGTATTTCGACCAGTCGATCGGTGACATCCTGCGCCACGATGTGTGCAAGATCAACTGCCGCGTGACCTCGCCCGAGCTGGAGCGCGACCTTAAGGCATATTTGGCCGAGCGATCGGACCGCGTGGTCAACGCGCCGTTCGATCCGGTGATGTTCGAGATCACGGACGTGGCGTGCAACAAGGGCGAGAGCGTGGCCTGGCTGGCGGGCTACTACGGTATTGCCGAGGACGAGGTCGCGGTCTACGGCGACGGCGGCAACGACATTGCCATGCTCAAGCGTTTCCGCCACAGCTACGCGACCAAAAACGCTAGCGATGCAGCGAAGGCCGCCGCGAGTGCGACCATCGGCAGCTGCATGACCCACGCCGTTCCCAAGCACATGCTCGCCACCATGCACAAGCAAAATTCCTGCACCGTAATCGAATAATGTGACAAAGGGACAGCCCCTTTGTCACAGGTGACGCTGGTCTCTTGAAATACGAACAAACATTCGCATATCTAACTGCGCTTTGATAGAATTGATACTGTTGGCGGCAGTTCCATGTGCCGGGCAACGCCCTCCATCTGATGGGAGGTGATGCCCATGACCGATTTGATTGATTTCGTGAGACTTCTGACCGCTTTGGTCTCGTTCTCCACGGCGCTCGTCGGGCTTTCCGAGGCACTCAAGCAACGTTCGAAGCAACGTAAGACGATATGAGAAAGCCATTTGGGCCGCCTCCCCCCGCGGCGCAGCTTCTTTCCGCGGGCTCGGGATGCCACAATGGGCTTTGAGTATCGGCCCGT
>JAHAAK010000060.1 GCA_018376905.1 Collinsella sp.
GCATTCAGCATCAGGGTAGCGCTGCGACGCGGAAATCGCGCGCCGTTGCCGCGCCCCGCAGTGCCCGCTTCCCCCGAGAACAATTATCAGTGCAGGTAGGCAGCTTGTCGATTTTCGAAAAAGCCGGCTATGGTTGACCTCTGCGGCTTAAACGTAGTAGATAGGCCCTATTCGTGGCACAGCACCACTCCATCCCAAATTGGCACCCCGAGCCCTCGTGAGTTGCCAACAAGCTGTTCGACCAGCGCTTTATCCGCGCGGCATTTGGAAAATAGCACCACCGCAAAACCCGCGAGTAGCGCTTACTTTGCTATATCTCACTATACTTTGCTATATCTTGCTATACTTTGCTATATCTTGCTATATCTTGAGCAAAGGTGGCTCACATGCAAACAAACCCTTTTAAGCCCACAGCAGGTAAAACACCCCCCACGATTATCGGCCGCGAAGATGTACTCGAAGAATTCAGTGAAGGCCTCACCAACGGGCCTGGTGCCCCTGGGCGCCTAATGCGCATAGCCGGCGTCCGCGGAACGGGCAAGACGGTCCTCCTTGACGAGTGCTCACGTTTGGCGCAAAGCCGTGGCTGGACGGTCATAAAAGAGGTCGCAACCGAGGGACTTTGCCAGCGCATTCTCGAACAGCTGCAGCCCAAATTCCAGGCCAAACACGCCAGATTTGAGCCCACCGTAGCTGGCATATCCATCGGCAGCATAGATATTGAGCGAATCGGCCCATCGCTACGCGACGCCATGAGACAGACAATATCCAAGAATGGAAATGGCCTGCTCATCACTCTCGACGAGGTTCAAGACGCAGAGCTCGATGAGGTCCGAACGCTCTCCATTGCGATTCAGCAGGTTATCGGCGAAGACCTTGATATCGCCTTTGTTTTTGCGGGGCTGCCTTCGATGATTGAAAGCATCATCAACGGAAAGACACTTACGTTTTTGCGCCGTGCCCTCCCCTTTGACCTGAAGGCTGTGGCAGTAACCGAAGTGTCGTACTCCCTCGAGGAAACCATTGAAGCGTCTGGCATGGAGTTGCAGCCAGGTATTGCCGGCCAACTTGCCGAGGCAACGCAAGGTTATCCTTTCATGATCCAACTCGTTGGATACTACGCATGGCAGTTGGCAAGACGCGCACATACAGCGATTATTGGAGAAGAAGAAGCCGAGCGCGGCATTGCAACGGCACGCGAACGCTTCTGCGCCATGGTGATTGAGCCCGCGCTGCAGCGCATTCCGCCCACGTGCATCGCTTATCTGCTGAGCATGGCGTCTTTGGGGCAGACGAGCTCGACCAGCATGGTTGCCGATGCCCTAAACAAAACGCCTCAACAGGTGAGCTCCGTCCGCAGCCGCCTGTTAAGAGAATCGATTATCGAGGCTCCTTCGTACGGCAAGGTCTCATTTGCCATCCCCTACATGCGCGACTACCTCTACGAACACAAAGCCGAACTGGAAGTTGAACTGTAGAAACGGCAACTGCCCTGCAAGACGAAAACCGTTTTCATACGGATTTAAAGCAGACGTAAACGGTTTTCGTCTGTTTTACGTTCGGGAATAAGACGCAAATTGCACTTTCGTATGGTTTTACGCCAAACGCAACACGCTTTCGTCCGGCTATGCGTCCCCAATCCAGACGAAAAGGGCCCCGAGCTCGTGTGAGCTCGGGGCCCTTTGTGCCGCACATCTATGAGATGGAATCGATGCGCACGGGCGCTACTCCATGTAGCCACCCTGGGATGGCGGAAACCTCGTCGTTCCCCGCCTGATGGGCGTGCTCAAGGCATCCGTCCCCCTCTTTATCGACGTGACCGGCAAAAAGCTCGTCGAGGAAACTATCCGCACGCACCGCGATGTGGCCGACGCCATCGCCTCGCGCAATCCCACCGCCGCGCACGACGCGATGTATCTGCACCTGGTGTATAACCGCAACATGATTGCGGAGGGAGCAGAAGCAAAAGGCATTTAGGGCCCGACAATAATCTTTCT
The DNA here is from genome assembly GCA_018376905.1 of Collinsella sp. Taxonomy (GTDB): domain Bacteria; phylum Actinomycetota; class Coriobacteriia; order Coriobacteriales; family Coriobacteriaceae; genus Collinsella. Next base: position 1,998 of record JAHAAK010000060.1, read on the forward strand.
TTGGCAAAACGCAGGCGGCGGCTGCCCAACACACAGGGCAGCCGCCGCTTTTTGCAATCGATTGGTGCAAAGGGGTTGGCTAGAGGGCGCAGGCAACCTTGTAGCCATCGCCGATGGCATCGCGGATGTTGCCACACTTCTGGGCATCGCCCAGCACGTGGACAGCAACACCGGCAGCGGCAAGGTCGTCGACCAGCTTGGTATTGGGACGATAGCCCATGGCAAGCACCAGCGTATCGGCATCGGTGATGGTGTGGACCTCGCCATCCTTCTCGTAGCTGATGGTGTCCTCGGTGATCTCGGTCACTTTGGCCTCGGTCAGAACATGGACGCCCTTGGAGAGCATGCGCGTGATGAGCACCGCGCGACCGGCACCGCCCTCGTTGGCAGCGAGCGTCTTGGTCATCTCTATGACGGTCACATCGCGATTGGCCGGCGACAGGTCGTTGACCAGCGGGGCCAGGTAATCGGCCGTCTCGCAGCCAACGGTACCGCCGCCCACGATGACGATCTTCTTGCCCGGGAAAGCCTTGCCGCTCAGCAGGTCGTCAGCCGTCATAACCTGCTTAAAGCCCTGCATAAAGGCCGGGGCGATGGGCTCGGCGCCATAAGCCAGGACAACCTCGTAGCCGGCGTAGTCACGCTGAATGTCCTCGGCAGTAAGCTCGGTGCCAAATACGCACTTCACGCCGACCTCGGCCAGGCGACGGTACTGATACTTGATCACGCGGGTGAGTTCCTGCTTTGCCGGCGGAACGGCCGCGATGCGCATCTCGCCACCCGGCTCGTCCTGCTTATCCACGAGCACTACGTTGTGGCCGCGCTTGGCAGCAATGTAGGCTGCCTCCATGCCCGCAGGACCAGCGCCCACAACCAGCACGTTCTTAGCCTCGGCGGCAGGCTCGTAGCCGGCCTCGTCGCGCTCAACATCGGGATTGACGGTGCAGGAGATGCGCTTGCCAAACATAATGCCGTTCAGGCAGCGCAGGCAGCCAATGCAGGGGCGGATGTCGTCGGCGTTGCCGGCGGCTGCCTTGTTGCAGAACTCGGCATCGCACAGATTGGCGCGGCCCATCATGCAGATGTCGGCAGCACCGTCCTCGATCAGCTCCTCGGCAATCCATGCCTCGTTAATGCGGCCGACCGTGGCAACGGGAATGTTGACGTGCTTTTTGATCTCTCGCGAGCAGGCGGCATGCGAGGCCTGCTGCGTGCCGGCGGCGGGAATGGCAGAGCCGCGCTTGATAGTGGTGCCGCCCGACACATGAATCATGTCAACGCCGGCCTTCTCCAGGCGACGCGAGACGTAGATCATGTCGTTGAGGGTCAGGCCGCCATCGGTGTATTCATCGCCCGAAATGCGGACGTCGATGATAAAGTCCTTGCCGCAGCGCTCGCGAATCTCGGCAATGACCTCGAGCAGGAAGCGCATACGCGCGTCGAGCGAGCCGCCGTACTCATCGGTACGCTTGTTGTAGAGCGGGGTCAAAAAGCCGCCGAGCATGCCGTGGGCGTGCGCCGCATGGACCTCGACGCCATCGACGCCGGCCTTCTGCATACGCACGGCAGCGTCGCCAAACTGATGCGTGAGCTCGTGGATCTCATCGACCGTGATAGGACGCGGTGCCTCGCGGGCATAGGACGGTCCCACGAAGGACGGAGCGATCAGGCGCGGCGTGCCCGGAATGTTAAAGGCCATGTAGGCGGGGTGGAAGAGCTGCGGCATGATCTTGCAGCCGTACTCGTGCACAGCGGCGGCAAGCTTTTCCCAGCCGGGGATAAACGTGTCGTCGTAACAGCACATGTCGCCCGGCAGATAGGTATAGGTGGGCTCGACCGTCACGACCTCGGTTATGATGAGGCCCACGCCGCCCTTGGCGCGGGCACGGTAATGATCGACCAAGTCGTCGGTCACATAGCCATGATCGGCCAGGTTCGTGGACACCGGCGGCATAAAGACGCGGTTCTTGACCTCGGTCGTACCGACCTTGATCGGACTAAAGAGCATTGGATAGGCGGAGGACTCCATGCGGGATTCCTTTCATTTGAGCCGCTAGGCGGCAGTTGCTAACACACCTATCGTATCAGTATCCGCCGCATTCGCACTCGCTCGCACTCCCTACCTTCAATCCCGACCCTCACAAAAAAGTTGCGGTGAAATACGGAGTAGATGAGGCTTTTGACAGGCAAAACAGTCCGTATTCCACCGCAACTGATGGGCGGGGTGGAATTGAGGGCTCAGATAGTCAGTCATGCCCTCATCCGCCACTCCCTCACCTACAGCGCGCCGTCCAGCATAAGGTTCACCTTGAGCACGTTGACCGTGGGCTCGCCGAAGACGCCCAGGAATCGGTCCTTGGTGCACGCGGCGATGATCTCGCGCACCTCGCCTTCGCTCTTGCCCGTGGCCTTGGCAAGGCGCGGGACTTGGTACTCGGCGGCATCCGGAGAGATCTCCGGGTCGAGGCCGGACCCCGAACACGTCACCAGGTCGACGGGCACAGCGTCCATATCGGCATCGGGGTTGGCGGCGCGGATCTTCTTCACGCGCGCATCTATCAGCTGCCGATACTCCTCACTCGCCGGGGACAGGTTGGACGGGGCACCATACGCCATGAGCTCGCCGTCTTCGCCTTCGACAATTGACACGTTCTGGATACGACCCCACATGTGGGCTTCGTCATCGAAGTTCTGGCCGATGAGCTCGGAACCCACAACCTTGCCGTCGACCGTAATAAGCGATCCGTTCGCCTGGTACGGAAACGCAAGCTGCGCGACGCCAGTCACCACGAGCGTGTATCCCAGGCCGCAGACGATGGTAAACAGCGCGAACACGCCAAGTGCGCGCGATGCGATACCTTTGAACATACAAACCTCCGTCTACATCATGCCAATGCCGAACAAGGCCAGCAGCATGTCGATAATCTTGATGAATACGAACGGCGCCACGATACCGCCCAGACCCCACACCAGCAGGTTGTGGGTCAGCAGCTGGCCGGATGAAAGCTCGCGGTACTTCACGCCTTTCAGGGCGGCAGGAATCAGCGCGACGATGACCAGCGCGTTGTAGATAATGGCGGACAGCACGGCAGTCAACGGGCTGGTGAGCCCCAGGATGTTGAGGGCGTCCAACCCGGGGTAGATCGGCGAGAACAGGGCCGGGATGATAGCGAAGTACTTCGCCATGTCGTTGGCGACCGAGAAGGTCGTAAGCGAACCGCGGGTCATGAGCAGCTGCTTGCCGATACGCACGACCTCGATGAGCTTGGTGGGGCTGGAGTCGAGGTCGACCATGTTGCCGGCCTCCTTGGCAGCCTGGGTGCCCGTGTTCATGGCCACGGCG
>JAHAAK010000061.1 GCA_018376905.1 Collinsella sp.
TTCGACTCGAATTCTTGACGGCCTGAACAATCGTCAATATCGGTCGGAGGGGTGGCTTTGTAAAGCCGTTTGTCTCCACCCGCGTAGCGGGTGGTTTAAAGCTGGCCGCTGCGCGGCCAGCGGACTAAAGTCTTGAACGAAAGGGCGCTGACCTTCTGGTCGCGCCCTTGAAGTTGAACGTCAGATTGTCCAAATGCGGCCCGCGCAGCGTCGAGCAGTTACGCGGTTCGTAGAACCGCGTAACTAACAAATGAGCATCGCGTCGCCAAAGCTGAAGAAGCGGTAGCGCTCCTCGATGGCAGCGGCGTAGGCATCCATGATCTGGTCGCGGGTGGCAAGCGCGCTCACGAGCATCATGAGCGTGGAGCGCGGCACATGGAAGTTCGTGATCAGCGCGTCGACCACGTGATAGGTCGAGCCGGGCATGAGGTAAAGCTGCGTCGTGGCGTTCTCGCGCACCACGATGTCACCGCGGCCAAGCGTATCGGCCCCGTCCTCGCAGCCTTCAAAATAGCGCGCCGTCACGGCCGGATCGGACACCGGCGCGTCCGTGTCAAACGCGCTCTCGAGCGAGCGCACCGCGGTAGTGCCGACGGCGATCACACGATGACCCTCGGCCTTGGCCTTATGCACGGCGTCGACAACCTCCTGCGACACGTGGTAGCGCTCGGTGTGCATGACGTGCTGCGTGGGGTCGTCCTCCTCCACCAAGCGGAAGGTATCGATGCCCACCTCGAGCTCGACGGCGGCAAACTTGGCACCCTTGGCCTCGATAGCGGCCATGAGCTCAGGAGTAAAATGCAGGCCCGCCGTGGGAGCGGCAGCCGAGTGCTCCTCCTTCATGGCGTACACGGTCTGATATTTCTCGGGATCGCCCTCGTAATCGGTAATGTAGGGCGGCAGCGGCACGTGACCGGCAGCATGGATGGCCTCGTCAAGCGTGCGCGGCTCGCCGGCGGCATTGCAACCGGCCGGCTCAAAACGCACCAGGCGGCCGCCGCGACTATCGGTGACAAAGTCGACGACCTCGGCCGTCAGCACCACGGGAGCCCCCTCGGGCGCATGAGCGCCACCGGCGCGATACTCAATCTGAGCACCGGGCTTCAGGCGCTTACCCGGCTTGACCAAGCACTCCCAAACATGGCCCAGCGGGTCAACATCCTCGCGGCGCTTGAGCAGCAACGTCTCGACCACGCCGCCCGAGCCCGTCTTGCGACCGATAAGACGGGCCGGCATCACGCGCGTCTGGTTGATGACGAGCACGTCGCCCGGCTCGATATAGTCGATGATGTCACGGAAGATGCGGTGCTCGACGGTGCCGCCATGCCCTAACGGCGTTCCTGTCTCGGAGCCTTTGCGATCAACCACCAGCAGGCGGCAGGAGTCGCGCGGCTCGGCAGGCGCCTGGGCGATGAGCTCTTCGGGCAGGTTATAGTCAAAATCATCGGTACGCATAGACACGTCGGATTCTCCTTATATAGCTAAAGTCCGCTCTACATCCTAGCAGGCTGACGTCCCAAATGAACTACTTTTTGGCAGCTTTGCGCTCGTCACGGATGCGGGCGCGGTCCATGGCTGCCTCGACAGCCGAGAAGCGGCAACCACAGTAGTTCTGCCGATACATGCCAAGCTCGCGCGAACGGCGTGTCGCCTCGGGGTAATACGGGCGAAAATCGCGAATCACCGGGGTGAGCCCATGTGCCGCCGCCAAGCGCTCAAGCACGTCATTGCAGGTATCGAACAGCTGGTACGGCGAGACGGCGAGCGTCGTGCCCACAAACTCAAACCCGCGCTCCTGGGCCACGCGGCATGCCTCGGCCAAGCGCAGGGCATAGCACGCGCGACAGCGACGAGGCCGATCGACACCCAGCGGTGCCACGCCGGTCTCCCAGCGCTCACGGTCCTCCCCTGCCTCGATGAGCTCGATGTCGCCATCGGCACACCACCGGCGCAGCTCGTCCAAGCGGCGCTGCCATTCATCGCGCGGTTGAATATTGGGGTTGGTCCAGCAAATCGTGGGCTCAAACCCCTCCTCGCGCAGCAGGCGAACCGGCTCAAGCGAGCATGGTGCACAGCACGCATGCAGCAACAACGGCTTCATCGACATCTCCTCACCCAAAAAAGCGCACGCCAAAGGACGTATCCTCGCAGGCGACAATGCGGCGGTCGCGCAAAATGGTCCGCACGTAATACCAGTCGCCTACACAGCCCGACAAATGCAAGCCGGCAGCCAGATAGCACAGCAGCGGATAGCCCGAAAACGCAAACCCCAGGGCAAACGCTGTCGTCACAACAACCGTCGGCGCCAGGCAAACCGCCATGTACCGCCGGTGCGAATACACAACGCCTTCGGCGCAGGCATAGATCATCGCCGTCTCGCGATTCGCCCCAAAGGTCACCTTCGCGCCCGCAGGCGCCAGCAGCTTAAAAAACACACCGTGCACCAGCTCGTGCACGGCAAATGAAGCCGCCGAAACCGCAGTCAAGCCGACTATCCAGCCCACAACAGCCATCCAGCCGCCCGCGTCAGCCGCATCCAAGTCTGCAGGCCCGCCCAGCAGCATAAACACCGGCACCAGGCACACGGCAAACACCACAAGCACGGCCATCCCCCACACGAAGCAAGCGTGCAGAAAATCCTCGTCCTCAAACGCATGTATGTTGGAAATCTCATTCATAGCATCTTAGGATAGCGCCCCTGCCACGTACCCGTCCGCATGTGCGATAATGTCGAACGATATGCACGAATTGACCACCGCGTCGCCAGGCCTTGCGCCCGGCCGCGCTCTCACCATATGCGAAGGAGTCCCATGGCATCCAAATACTCCATGAACGACCGTCCCAGCTGGCCTCGCCGCGCCATCGTTACCGCCGGCGAGCCCTACGGCAACAAGGGCCTTCACTTTGGCCACGTCGGCGGCGTCTTTGTCCCTGCCGACTTCTTCGCCCGCTTCCTGCGCGACCGTCTGGGCCGCGAGAACGTTATCTTCACCTCGGGCACCGACTGCTACGGCTCGCCCATCATGGAGAGCTACCGCAAGCTCAAGGAGAACGAGGGCTACGACAAGTCCATTAACGAGTACGTCGAGTCCAATCACTCCCGCCAGGCTGCGACCCTCAACAACTACAACATCAGCTGCGATATCTACGGCGGCTCGGGCCTTGAGCCGGCTGCGCAGATTCACAACGAAGTGACCGCCGAGATTATCGAGCGCCTGCATGAGCAGGGCACCATCTCCAAGCGCTCCACGCTGCAGTTCTACGACGCCAAGGCCGGCACGTTCCTCAACGGCCGCCAAGTGATCGGCCGCTGCCCCATCCAGGGCTGCAAGTCCGAGAAGGCTTATGCCGACGAGTGCGACCTGGGTCACCAGTTTGAGCCCGAGGAGCTCATCGCACCCAAGAGCCAGCTCACCGGCGAGGTGCCCGAGCTGCGCCCGGTCGACAACCTCTACTTCGACCTGCCGGCCTACCTCGACTTTATGAAGACCTACACCGCCAAGCTCGCCCAGAACCCGCAGGTTCGTTCCGTGGTCTCCAAGACCATGGAGGAGTGGCTGCTGCCGGCCCAGCTCTATATCCAAAACAAGTTCCGCGAGGCCTTCGATGCCGTCGAGGACCAGCTGCCCGAGCACACCGTGCTGGAGCCCGAGGGAAACAAGAGCAGCTTTACCGTCACCTTCCCCAGCTGGAAGGAGCGCGACGACGCCCATGCGGTGCTCGCCAACGGCGGCGTGCGCTTCCGCAGCGGCAAAGCGCTCGTGCCTTTCCGCATCACCGGCAACATCGACTGGGGCGTTCCGGTGCCCCAGGTCGACGGCGTTTCCGACGTCACCTGCTGGTGCTGGCCAGAGAGCCTGTGGGCGCCCATCAGCTATACGCGTACCGTGCTCGCGCGCGATGCCAAGGCCGCCGGCGTGACCGAGGGCGTCGCCGCCCAGGATGCCGCCCTCATGGGCGAGCCCGCTGCCGACTCCACACAGGTGCCCGCGCCCACCTACCAGCACAGCTCGCTCGACTGGCGCGACTGGTGGTGCTCGGACGACGCACAGATCTACCAGTTTATCGGTCAGGACAACATCTACTTCTACTGCATCGCGCAGACCGCCATGTGGGAGGCCCTGGGCTGGGACCTCACGCAGAGCACCGTCAGCGCCTGCTACCACCTGCTCTACATGGGCAAAAAGGCCAGCTCGTCCTCGCAGACGCCTCCCCCGCCGGCAGACGACCTACTCAACCACTACACCTGCGAGCAGATGCGCGCGCACTGGCTGTCGCTCGGCCTGTCCGAAAAGCCGGTGAGCTTTAGCCCCAAGGCATACGACACGCGTGTGACCGGCAAGGACAAGGACGGCAACGAGGTGCGCGCCTGCGACGACAAGCGCGTTATCGATCCGGCCCTTAAGGAGAGCGCCCTTTTGACCGGCGTATTCAACCGTCTGGCCCGCAGCTGCTTCTACGGCGTCGCCGTCAAGGAAGGCGACGAGAGCCCCTATCGCAACGGCTGCATCCCCGCCGGTGCCGCCTCTGCCGCCGTGGTCGAGGCTGCCGAGCAGGCAGCTCTTGCCTTTGAGCAGGCCATGTACAAGTTCGAGACGCACCGCGCGCTTGCCGTGTGCGACGACTACCTGCGCGCCGCCAACAAGCGCTGGAGCGACGCCTCCAAGGCCGCCAACAAGCTCGAGGGCGACGAAGCAAACGCAGCGATGACGCAGGCCCTGGTTGATGCCTTTACCGAGCTGCGCGTGGCGACCGTCCTGATGCACGGTATCGTCCCGGCCGGCTGCGAACTCATCTGCGAGTACTTCGACGTCGATCCGGTCGCCTTCTTTAGCTGGGATAACATCTTTGCCTCCACGGACGAGTTCGTAGAGAGCCTGGGCGAGAAGCCCGGCGACCACCGCGTGAAGCCGCTGCCCCCGCGCTTCGACTTCTTCAGCAAGCACGAGAGCCAGTACTAAAGCACGCTAGTAGCAACGCGCCCGGGAATGATTATTCTGGGACGGGGATTAAAAAATCATTCCCGGGCGCCACAGTACAGTCTTTTTGTGACGGGAGTCATGGAATGATTATTTAAGGCTCTGTTAGACCAGGATTGACATACATGTGTCCCCACGGTGCCATATCGTTGACCCCATAGACCGCGATGATGGGGGCAGCATGAACGCCGAA
>JAHAAK010000062.1 GCA_018376905.1 Collinsella sp.
CGACCGTCATCCTGGACGAGCTCGGCCTGTCCATGTCCACCGCCGTCAACGCGTTCCTCAGGGCGCTCGTCCGGGAGGGCGGGATGCCGTTCGAGATGAGGGTCAAGACGCCGGCGCCCGACGAGGAGACGGCGAGTTAGCCGGCAGGTCGGCATGTCAATCCTGGTCTAACAGAGCCTTACGTTTTTGTTTTGCTCCATTTCAAACTCGTCTGCATGAATGAGCATGCGAAACAGATTCTTGGCGAGCGAGTTGAGCGGACGCGCAAGGCCCTTGGTATCTCCAAGGTCGATTTTTGCGTGGCGACAGGAATCAGCCGACCCTACCTCGACCGAATCGAAGATGGGACGGCAAATTTCACGCTCAAGGTTTTATTTAAGATCGCGCCCGCGCTTGGCATGACGGTATCGGAGCTTCTCGAGGGCATCGAATAGGGGATACCCGTCGAAAACTGAATTACACCATCGGGATACGGTCGTGATTGACTTGGCTGTAGAACAGGCGTTGAATCTCTGCCGCATCACGTGACTGGCCGAGTGCCCACATGGTTTTGGCCACGAGCGTCTCGGTTGTCATATCGTCGCCGCGTAGAATGCCCGGATGGTCGGCGTAGGCACGGCCGACCTCATAAACACCCAAATCGAGGCCCTCCTCGGGGACCTGTGTGGTCATAACGACGGTGCGACCCGAATTGACCCAGCGGAAAATTGCCTCTTGGAATGACTCGCCGGACTCGCCAAACTCGGGGATACCGCCAATGCCAAAGGTCTCCAGAATCACGGCGTCGTAGCTATCGGCAAGGGCGTCAAGGATACCCGGGTTTACGCCGGGCGTCAGCTTAAGGACAAACACGCGCGGGTCGATGCTATCGTAGAAACGCACCGGGTTTTCGCCCTGATGCGTGCCGTGAAGCCCGTTGCGCACGATGCGGTCGTTGCGGATGTAGGCAATGGGCGGATAGTTGACGCTAATGAACGCGTTAAAGCTCATGGTGCGCTGCTTGCGGGCGCGCGTACCGGCAATGGCGACGCCGCCAAACACGATAGAGACGTCGTGCGAATGCCCATCGAGCGCATAGAGCAGGCTCTGGTACAGATTGAGTTTGGCGTCAGTAAAAGGGTTGCCCATGGGCTTTTGCGAGCCGGTGAGTACGATGGGCTTGGGACTGTCCTGAATCAGATAGGAAAGCGCTGCCGCGGTGTAGCTCATGGTGTCGGTGCCGTGCAGAATCACGAAGCCGTCGTGGTCGGCATAACCCTCGACGATGACGTCGCGGATACGCATCCAGTCACTCGGGCGCATGTTGGTGCTGTCGATGTTCATGGGCTGCACGACGTCGAGCTCGCAGAGGCCCGAGATCTCGGGGACGCTCTGGGCGAGCTCCTCACCGGTCAGGGCGGGGGAGAGGCCGTTGCCGTCCTCGGTCGATGCGATGGTGCCGCCCGTGGCGATGAGAAGGATGCGCTTCATGCTGATATTCCTATCGTATTTGCCGCCGCAGAGGCGGAGTCGTTCGGCAGTATTGTGGCACAGGGCGTCCAATGTTCAAACGTATTACATCATCTGTAACGTCTGGTAACACTTCAATTACCGTCAAATAGGGCCCAGGTCGTGCGTTTGCCGTGCGCTGATGGCTGCGAGGGACGAGAAACCCCATATAACGTGTACACTATGTAAGCTGTTTTCGTTTATTCGCGCGGGTGGGCACCGGCTCCCCGCCAACAAGAGGGGGAAACCATGGATCAAAAGGCTTCCGCAAAGGTCCTCGTACTCGACTTTGGTGCGCAGTACGGTCAGCTCATTGCCCGTCGCGTCCGCGACCTCAACGTGTATTCCGAGATTGTCCCCTGCGACATCTCGGCCGACGAGATTCGCGAAATGAACGCCTCTGCGCTCATCCTTTCCGGCGGCCCGGCTTCCGTGTACGCCGAGGACGCTCCGTCCATCGACCCCGCCATCTTTGACCTGGGCCTTCCCGTTCTGGGCTTTTGCTACGGCCATCAGATCACGGCCGTGACGCTCGGCGGCAAGGTCGGTCACTCCGAGGTGGGCGAGTACGGCCGCGCCACCATCACGCGCACGGCCGGCGCCAAGCTCTTTAACTCCACGCCCATGGAGCAGACCGTGTGGATGAGTCATCGCGACGCCGTTTCCGAGGTGCCCGAGGGCTTTACCGTTACCGCCAGCACCGACGTGTGCCCGGTTGCCGCCATGGAATGCGTCGAGCGCAAGATCTTCACCACGCAGTTCCACCCCGAGGTCAAGCACTCCGAGTACGGTCAGCAGCTGCTGAGCAACTTCCTGTTTGAGATCTGCGGCCTGGAGCCCAACTGGAGCATGGACAACCTGGTCGAGACCATGACGGCCGAGTTCCGCGAGAAGGTCGGTGACGACCGCGTGATTCTGGCCCTGTCCGGCGGCGTCGACTCCTCCGTCGTGGCTGCGCTGGGCGCCCGCGCCGTGGGCAAGCAGATGACCTGCGTGTTCATCAACCACGGTCTGTTGCGCAAGGGCGAGCCCGAGCAGGTGGAGGAGGTCTTCACCAAGCAGTTCGATGTCGACTTTATCCACGTCCACGCCGAGGACCGTTATGCCGAGCTTCTGGCCGGCGTGACCGAGCCCGAGGAGAAGCGCCGCATCATCGGTACGCAGTTCTGGAAAGAGTTCTTCGCCGTGGCGCAGCAGCTCGAGACCGATGGCAAGCCGGTCAAGTACCTGGCTCAGGGCACCATCTACCCTGACATCATCGAGTCCGGCGCTCGCAAGACGGGCGGCAAGACGGCCACCATCAAGAGCCACCACAACCTGATCCCGTTCCCCGAGGGCGTGCACTTCGACCTTATTGAGCCGCTCGACCACTTCTTTAAGGACGAGGTCCGCGCACTTGGTCTGGCGCTGGGCCTGCCGGGCCACATCGTGTTCCGCCAGCCTTTCCCGGGCCCGGGTCTTGCCATCCGCATCATTGGTGCGGTCGACAAGGAGAAGCTCGAAATCCTCAAGAACGCCGACGCCATCGTGCGCGAGGAGCTCGACGCCTACAACCAGCGTCTGTTTGAGCAGACCGGCGAGCGCAACTCCGAGCACAGCTGCTGGCAGTATTTCGCGGTCCTGCCCGACATTAAGTCCGTGGGCGTTATGGGCGACGAGCGCACCTATCAGCGCCCGATTATCCTGCGTGCTGTCGAGTCCAGCGATGCCATGACCGCCGACTGGGCCAAGCTGCCCTACGACGTGCTTGCCCGCATCTCCGGCCGCATCGTTGCCGAGGTCCCCGGCGCCAACCGCGTCTGCTACGACATCACGTCCAAGCCGCCCGCGACCATCGAGTGGGAGTAAACGATATTCGTTGATTTCAAGCCTCTGACCTGCGAAAACAGGTCGGGGGCTTCTTATTTTGCAACCTCTGTGCAACCTTTGCGGTTTCGCGCCCCGTGAACAGGGGACGTAGCACTGTTCACGTCTGGGCCCATGACGGCACCGATCAATGCCCGCGCTGCTTCTGCTTGCGCTTCAGCTTCCGCTGCTCGAAGCACGTCGCCCGGGATTCCTCGCCAGAGGAGAACTGACCGTTCCTTGCGAAACCGCGAGACCAGCTATATCCGCTTGTTGCGGGCTTGCTTGAGCCAGCTCCTCTTGAAAGAGCCTATACCTCCGAAGAACTTGTTGTACGTTTCACCGTTCTCCTTGGCCTCGTACTTGACCAAGGCAAGTTCGATAGTGTAGAGGTAATCCGCCACTTGCTCGAGGCGGTAGTCGGTCATCGAGGTCTTGCGGCGTCGGACGACCCCTTTTGAGAGGACCTTGCCCACCGAGTCGTCTCGCCCGCGGAACAGAAGGAGCGCATCCTCGCGACCTTCGGCGACCTGTGCTGCGAGATGGAGGGCTGCACCATCGCGCAGGGCCCTTTCCAAAGCGAAGTGTCGAGCCGAAGTGTTGAGCGTCGGCCCTGAATGTTCAATGGCCGTTGTTTTCTGCCCCTCAAGTGGTGAACTTCTCCTCGGGGCTGTTGATTCCCCCACGCGCCCCCTTCCGTTCTCTGTGTTCCCCTTATACTCCTTGTACAAGGAGGTAAGAAGTCATGGACAAGACCGCACAGGACAGCTTGGCAAAGAAGCCCGTCGACATGAGGGACAGGATTCTCGAGCATCTCGAGGCCCTCACCTCTGCCGTCTCGCTCGACGACCTTGCCCGTCTGTCCACCTCCGACATCGCCGAGACGCTCATCATCTCCAGGAGTCTGGCGAGCCAGTACCTCAACGACCTTGTTCGCGCCGGCCTTGTGGTTAAGGTGGCGGGCAGGCCTGTCCGTTATTTTCATCGCCGCGCGTTCCAGAAGCGTTTTCAGGTAAAGCTCTCTGCAAGCGAGTACGCCTCGCTCGCCGACCTCATCCAGGCGACGGGAATCGCCGATCACCGTGACTTCGCGCGTGCCGTGGGCTTTGACCTGAGCCTCAGCTCCGTTGTCGAGCAGTGCAAGGCTGCGGTTCAGTACCCTCCGTTTGGCCTACCCATCCTCTTGAGCGGCGGCGTGGGTGTCGGTAAGTCTTTCCTTTCTCGCCTTGTGTACGAGTACGGCAAGAACCAGGGCTTGCTGTCCCGCGACTCCTCCTATGTGCGCATCGACTGCGCCGGGGTCCCGGACGCCGCCTCGTTCAATGGGCTTCTTGACGAGTCGATCGCGAAATCGCGCGGGGGTGTGGTTTTTGTGAACGGCATCGAGGCACTCTCTCCCTCTGCGATGGAGCACTGCCTTGCGACGGCCCTCGGGCTCGATGCCTCCCAGGATGCGCCGCGCGCTCGCCTCGTTCTTTCGACGACGCTTTCCGCCGATGACCTGAAGGTTTCCTCGGCCTACAGACACTATGACCCAATCCGAGGGCACTAAAAAGATAGGAGCCCCCGCTCGTGACCGCGGGTCGGGGCTGCGACAATGATGTTGAAGTGCCATAGGC
>JAHAAK010000016.1 GCA_018376905.1 Collinsella sp.
GATGACCATGCAGAGAAGGGACAACCAAGGAGGCAGGTTACTGATGCGGACTCCCGCACGCCCACGACTACCCGACGGGGACTGTGTTTTCATCTCTGATGTCCGCATTGTAGCACGAGCGGTTACCGCAGGCGCACCGCGTGACCTCGAGAGGGGCTGCGGGTTGAGGGTTGAGTTGGATTAAAAACTCGGGATCTCGGATGCGCGCGGCTTCCATTTCGGTGTACAGCACGAAGAAGGCACCCTTCTGTTTGAGGTGCTCGATTTGCTGCTCTCCCGTGGGGATGGGCTTTCTGCTTTGGGCGTCTGCCATCATCGGCTTCCTGTCGCCAACCTGCATGGGTCGTTCTACCAGCGTGTTCTCGCGTTACCGCGAAGACCGTTCGTCGGTTCATGGCGCAACCGCCTGCAACTATTCCCTTATTTCGACAAGGGTAAGTAGTTTGACCTGCGGTTTTGCAAACTGCTCGAAAGCCACCTGCGCTGATTCGCTTGTGATTGCAGCTGGCAGCTTGCGCGCTAAAGGTCGGTTGAATTTCAAAACAGGCGTTTTCGGCGCTCTCGAGCTTCCAAAGACGGCTCGCCGCGCCCTTTGAGACAAAAACTAAAACTCAACCCCCTGAGTTTAAAAAGAGTTTTGAAGTTGTCCCAGCCTTTGTCCCCAAAGCTGATGAAACACGACATGGTGATGCTTGGCGGCACTCGGCTCGAGACGGCATCGAAAACTGGGTGCAACTGGAGTGACGGGACGACAGAACCGGAGCCATCGAGTGGGAATAACCCCAAAAGACAGAATCGAGTGAAGAAAACCACAGTTTACCTGGGGTTTTCATTTATTTCGCAAAGTTGTGTTGCGGGTTTCGCGCTAAGCTACAGATGGCGAAGCGTCTTGCGGTAACGGCGCAATTCCTCTTCCCCAATCTCCGAGATGATTCTGCCGAGCGCACCGAGTATGGCTTGACGCTGAACCGGTAGATTGCCTTGCAGCATGACGGGGTTCGATGCGCCGAGCATAGCGAACTCGGTGGGAATCGCCAAGCCCTCGACGAGCGCCATGACCTCCTCGTACTTCTCGGTCTCGGATTCCTCGGCCCAGTTTCCGCGCTCGATCTCGCCGTAGAGCTCCGAGTTGGGGAACACCGTGAGCATGTTCGCCGCGACAAGCCACGGGTTCGTCTTGTTGAAGATCGCGGCGGATTTCTTCGCGCCAATGACGCCTCGGCCCTTTCCGCTCACCCCGACGAGATAGAAGAAGGCGTAGCCTATGCCCGCTGCGTCAAGCCGGGCACACTGCTCCACTACGTCGGCTGCCGCGTACCCCTTGCACATGAACGAAAGCGCATCGTCGTCGCCGGTCTCGACGCCGATCGTGAGCCCGTCGTACCCAGCATCGGCGAGCGCGGCAAGCTCGTCATCTGCCTTGCGCGCAACATCCGTCACGCGGGCGAAGCAGCCTATGCTCTCGCATGACGGGAAGTACTTTTTAACGAGCTCGGAAATGCCGAGAAGGTGCTTGGCTCGCAGCCCAAAGGGGTTAGCGCCCGTCAGGAACACGCGGCACCGCTTGGGGCTCGGAAGGCGGAACAGTCTCTGCTCGGCCTTCCGCAGGGGGTCGTGAAGCCACGTCTGGGCTTCCAATAGGTCGGCCTCGATCGTCTCCTGCGCCGCCGGCCTGAACTTGAACGGCAGATCGTCGTAGAGCGTGCAGAACTTGCATTTACCGTGCGTGCACCCGGCTGTCGCCTCCAAGAGGAGCGAGTCGGCCTCGTAGGGCGGTCTCCATATCGTTCCCGTGTAGTGCATGGCGTCTCCTTGTCTCCTGGGTATCGGAGATAAGGATGGCGCGCCCGTGCGCGAAATGTAAGTACGATATTAATTTGGGAGTAGTAACATATACTGCACTATTGGGCGTAAGCAGCACTTTGGAGAGCATATGGCACGCAACAAGTTCATGGACGAACGCCAGGTCGCGCGCTGCGAGTCGATGGCGCGCCTTCAGTCGGTCATCGGCGGGAAGTGGAAGATACTCATCCTCTGGTACATCCACGCCTGCGAGGTGCAGCGCTTCGGCGAGCTCATGCGCAGGCTCGACGGGATATCCCAGTCAACGCTCACCAAGCAGCTGCGCGAGCTGGAGGCCGACGGCCTTGTACATCGCGAAATATACAGGGAGATCCCGCCGAAGGTGGAGTACACGCTCACCGAGGCCGGCCAAGGCTTCGCCCCGATCTTGAACGACATGCTCCTTTGGAGCCAATCGACGCTGTCTGCCAGCGCGGATGCGCCACATTGAACATTTTTCAGCTGAGTGATAGATCGACCCTTTTGCGCGGGCGGTTATTGCAACAGGTTTTGTGCATCATGCGAAGCGCGTTGACACGGTTGCGCTATCCAGTCATTATGACCCAGCACACTGTGTGCTGAACGATTGATAGGTGACTTCGTGAGGAGGGTCATGGACGCCAATAAACCCACACGCATCGTGGACGGCACGTCGGATGAGATCGTCGCGAGCGTGCGACGCCTCGCGTGCGAGCGCGGCTACGCGAGTCTTACCGTGCGCGATGTCCTCAAGGACTTGCACATCACGAACCGCGTGTTCTACAACCGCTTCGCCAATATCGACGAGGTGCTCGATATCGTGTATCGCGACATCGCCGGCAAGGTGCGCGAAAGCCTGTGCGCACCGTATGACGGCGAGGGTGACTTCTTCGAACACGTGCATCACATCGCTGCGCGCACGCTGCACCTGTCCTACGTCGCCAAGCAGAACTTCAACCAGTTCGTGTTCGAGGCCGACTCGGCGGGGGAAGAAAACTTCGCCTGGTGGGATCGCGAGATTCGTGCGCTTATCACGCAGGGCAAACAGCTCGGCGTGGTGCGTGCCGACCTAGACGAGGCGCAGTCCTCGTATGCCATCTGGTGCTTTATCCGCGGGTTCAACGCCGATGCGCTCGGCCGCGGCATTCCCGAGAACGAGGCGCTGGCGCGCTTCCGCTACGGCTTCGACCTCATGCTTTCGGGCATGAGGGCTTAAGGGCTGCACCCGGCGCACCCGTTTGCCACCATCTTTTCGGCGGTAGGTCCCATACCTATCGCCGCTTCTTTTGCCCATCTCAGCACACAGTGTGCTGAATGAAAGGAGAACGTGTACATGAAGAAGACCGTAAAGAAAATCGTCATCGTCCTGGTGCTTGTCATTGTGGCCCTCGTGGGCACCATCGGCTTCACCTGGAAAGACGAGATCGCCTCCGTGGCCAGCTTCCACAAGATCCGCGAGCGCAACGCAAGCCACGGTGATGCTAACGTCTACGAGATGACCATGGCCGGCGACTACTACATCGACAAGTTTGTCGAGCAGGGCGGCGTTTCGAGCGACGCCGAGCTCATCGACTTCGTCATCGGCAACATCACGAAGGGTGTCGTCGACATCTCCATGCCCACGCCCCAGATCGGCTGCTCGTCGTTCACCGCCTCCACGGCCGCCGGCGACGCGCTGTTCGCCCGCAACTACGATATGCACACCACGCACGCCGCCATCGTGCACACTTCCGCCTCGGGCGACCGCCACGCCACGGTCTCCACGGTCGACCTGGGCCTGCTGGGCATGGACGCCGAGTCCGAGGTCGACGGCCTCAAGGACCGCCTCACCTGCCTGGCTGCCGTCTACGCGCCGCTCGACGGCATGAACGACGCCGGCGTGAGCTGTGGCGTCTACATGACCTACCAGGGTCCCGAGGGCGAGGTCACGGCCACGAACCAAGATACCGATAAACCCGACATGACCACCACCACCTTCCTTCGTCTCGTGCTCGATTACGCCGACGATCTGGACGAGGCCGTCGAGATCGCCCAGTCTTACGACATGCATGACTCGGCAGGCACGAGCTACCACTACATGGTGGCCGACGCATCCGGCCGCAGCGCCATCTTCGAGTGGGTTGCCGCAGACGACGACACCGACACCGACGGTTCCGCCCGTGAGCTGCGTGTGACCTACAACGACGACGATGCCGCGTTCGGCGAGGTCGAGGCTGCGGCGGACTACCAGTGGGTCACGAACTTCGTGCTCGAGCCCAACTACTACGCCTCCGACGATGCCAAGAAAGGCCTCGACCGCTACAACGAACTCTACACGCGCCTGTCCACGACCGACGGCATCGTGGCCGACGAGTCTGCGGCTATGGATGTGCTCGCCGCCGTGGGTCGTCGTAGCTGGAACAACGACGACGCCAACACCATCACCGTTCACAGCGTCGTGTACAACCTCACCGACCGCGTGATGTACTGGGTCCCCAACGAGAACTTTGACGACGCAAGCGCCTGGATCACCTACAAGCTGTAAGGAGCACCCGTGAACGATACCCTCGCGCCTCTCTTTGAGCCTTGGACCATAGGTTCTCTCGCTATCAAGAACCGCATCGTCATGACGTCGATGGGTGGCACCGACCTGTTCGGTTGGATGGAAAAGAACCATTTCGACCGTGCAGGAGCCGAGTTCCTCCTCGAGGTGGCCAAGCACGATGCCGGCCTGGTGCTGCCCGGATGCCAGCCGGTGTACAACCCGATGTTCGGCCAATGGTTACACAAGAACAAGAAGATGTACCGCGACCTAGCGGTGTGGATGCCTGTGTTCCATGCAACCGGCGCCAAGCTGTTCGTGCAGCTCACGGCAGGCTTCGGCCGATCGTTCACCATCAGTCCGCTCATGGAGGCGCTCTACACGAACCCGGTCCTGCGCGCCGCTGCCAAGCCCGTCATGGACCTCGAGCGCATCTGCGCCGCGCCGAGCGCCTCGCCCAACCGCTGGTCGGACAAGGTGCCGTCGCGTGAGATCACCAAGCCCGAGATCGACCAGATCATCGAGTCGTTCGCCGAGTCGTCGCGTCTGCTCAAGGAGGCAGGTGTCGACGGTGTCGAGGTGCACGCCGTCCATGAGGGCTATCTGCTCGACCAGTTCGCCCTGAAATACGTGAACAAGCGCACCGATGAGTACGGCGGCAGCCTGGAGAACCGGTATCGTTTCGCGGCCGAGATCGTACGTGCCATCAAGCGTGCCTGCGGCGACGACTTTCCCGTGTCCATCCGCTACAGCGTCGAATCCAAGACGAAGGGGCTGCGTCAAGGCGCACTTCCTGGCGAGCAGTTCGTAGAGGCCGGCCGCGACATGGCCGAGTCCATCGAGGCTGCGCGCTACCTGGCCGACGCAGGCTGCGACATGTTCAACTGCGATAACGGTACCTATGACGCCTGGTACTGGGCCCACCCGCCTATCTACATGCCCAAGAACTGCAACCTAGACGACGTGGCCGAGCTGCGCCGGCACATCGACGTGCCCGTCGTATGCGCCGGACGCATGGAGCCCGCCGACGCCGCCGCGGCCATCGCCGAGAAACGTATCGACGCCGCAGGCTTCGCTCGGCCGTTCTTGGCCGATCCTGCTTGGGTGTCGAAGCTTAAAGCGGGTCGAGAGGCCGATATCCGCCCGTGCATCCTGTGCCATAACGGCTGCTTTAATATGTGCCACTACAAGGGTGTGGCCAACGACCAGGACCTTATGGATTCTTTGCATCTGGCGCGTTGTGCCGTGAACGCCGAGACCATGCAGGCGTCGCGCCACTACATCAAGCCGACCTCGTCGCCCAAGACGATCCACATCGTGGGCGGCGGCATCGGCGGCATGGAGTGCGCCCGTGTGCTGGCGTTGCGAGGCCATCGTCCGGTGATTCACGAGCGCGGCGAGCGCCTGGGCGGCGTGTTCGTCGCTGCCGCGCGGGCAAGCTACAAGGATAAGATGCATGACTTGCTTGCCTGGTATGAGCGGCAGATGGTACAGCTTAACGTGGACGTGCGCCTGGGTGACGAGGTGCGCGACATTACCGAGCTCGACGGCCCTGTGGTGGTTGCGACGGGCTCGACCCCGCGCACGCTGCCCGTCCCCGGCATAGAGCTGGCGCGTGAGGCGTGCGACTACCTGGAGAATCCGCCCGCGG
Organism: Collinsella sp.; assembly: GCA_018376905.1. Lineage (GTDB taxonomy): Bacteria > Actinomycetota > Coriobacteriia > Coriobacteriales > Coriobacteriaceae > Collinsella. The sequence continues at coordinate 5,994 of JAHAAK010000016.1, forward strand.
CGCAGCGCGTTGTGGTGGTGGGCGGCGGCCTGACCGGCTGTGAGGTGGCCTACGACGCCGCGCTCGAGGGGCGCGACGTCGAGATTGTCGAGATGGCCGACGACCTGGTGGCGCAGAAGGGCGTATGCCTGGCCAACAGCTCGTACCTGCGCGAGTGGTTCGCCTGGAAGCAGGTGCCTGTGCATCTTGAGACCACGCTTGTCGGCATCGCGCGCACCGGGGACGCTGGCCTGCGCGTGAGCTGCAGGCACGCGGACGGTACGACGTTTGACATCGAAGCCGACGCCGTGGTGACGGCCACGGGGTACACGCCTGCGCCGCTTGCGAGATCGGGCCGTGGCGTTCGCCTGGTGGGCGACTGCAACGGCGTGGGCAATCTGCGCAGCGTGATCTGGCGCGCGTACGACGTGGCGATGACGCTGTAAGAAGAAGGGGGAAAGCTATGAAACTGACCGCCGAACAAGAGGCGATGCTCGCCGGCGAGCGCGGCGAGACGATGGCGAAGGTGCTCGAGACGCTCGTGCGCTACGGCGACCTGTACGGTGCCGACGAGATGGTGAGCGTGACGAGCAAGTACAACCACCTTGTGACGAGCTTTGGGCTCAAGGCGCTGGGGCCGGTGTACGAGCTGATGGGCAAGCTCATAGACGAAGGGGCCGTGAGCCAGATGGGTTTCTCGGTAGACCCCAGGCCGTTGGATGACAACGTGCCGGCGAGCTTTTTGCAGAAGATCATCTTTAAGCACTTCATGTACAGCAAGCAGGATTTTTACGAGGGGCAGTTGCGCGAGTTGGGGCTGATGGGCGACGACGCGTTCACATGCACGTGCTACATGGACGAGGTGGGCAACGTGCCCGCGATGGGCGATGTGCTGAGCTGGTCGGAGTCGTCTGCCGTGGTGTATGCGAACTCGGTGCTGGGCGCGCGATGCAACCGCAACTCGGGCATCATCGATTTGATGGGGTCGGTGTGCGGGTTCGTGCCACGGTTTGGGCTGCTGACCGACGACGGCAGACGCGCCGACTGGGTGGTCGAGGTGCGCTGCGAGCGAAGGCCCGAGGCGCAGCTTTTGGGTTCGGCCATCGGCATGCGCGTGATGGCCGACGTGCCTTACATCACAGGGCTGGACGCGTGGCTGGGCGATGAGCTCGATGGCAGCGCGAAGGCGTACCTGAAGGACATGGGTGCGGCGTGCGCGTCGAACGGCTCGGTGGGCCTGTACCACGTGGAGGGGCTGACGCCTGAGGCGCGAGAGCAGGGCCGCACGCTCGTGCGCGAGGGTGCGCAGGTGTATGTGATCGACGACGCCGAGCTTGAGCGCGTGCGCGCGAGCTACCCGGTGGTGTGGAAGAACGCGGACGCCAAACCAAAACTGTGCTTTATGGGGTGCCCGCATATGAGTATGGAGCAGCTCGAGCAGTGGAGCGAGCGCATAGCGCAGGGACTGGCCGAGGCCGGCCGCACGCGCGTGAGCGTGCCGTGTGTGTTTACGGCGGCACCCGCGGTGGCGAAGCGCTTTGCGACCACGCCGGCTGCGCGCGTGCTGGATGCGGCGGGCGTGGTGGTGTCGAGCATCTGCCCGCTCATGTATATGAACAACCCGCTGAGCGCGAAGATGCCCGTGATCACGAACTCAAACAAGCTGCGCACGTATTCGAGCGCGCGCTATTACACCGACGACGAGATTCTGGACATCCTCACGAAGGGAGCGCGATGATGACAAAGACGTTTACGGGGCGTGTGGTGGTGCCCGGGACCGTAAGCGCGACGGCACTCGTGAGCTACGGCGGGCTCAACACGCTCGCGTCGTTTCAGAAAGCGTTGCAGTTTGGCGACAAGGAGTCGACCTGTGGCGACCAGAACAACCCCGACCTGTACGGCAAGAAGATGCGCGGCAAGGCACTGTGCCTGCCCGCGACCATAGGTTCGACCACCGGTGGCCTGGTACTGTACTGCGCCGTGGCCATGGACAGGCAGCCCGCGTGCCTGCTGTTTAGCGAGGAGATAGACTCGCTGGCCGCTGCTGGCGCCATCCTGCAAGACGTGTGGCTGGGCGACGCCACGCCCATGCCGGTGATCGACTGCCTGGGCGAGGAGTTTTTGAGCTACGTAGCTGACGGCATGACCGTGACGGTGACGCAGAACGGCAGCGTCGTGGTTGATTAGCGAGCCCATTCCCACCCGGGATAACGGCTCAATTATTCCCGTATTCCCGGTCAGCCGCAGGTGGTTGAGTGCGGGCTGTAAAGGTTTGCGGGTGGTGTGCATACGTTAGTTACGGACACCAAAAACGAAAGGGAGACAATCGTGTGCACGATTGCCTCCCTTGTTGTTCTTGCTTCCCGTAAGGAAGTGGGGACCTAAGTTAATGGATCTGGGCCCTAAATGGCCAGGCCCGCCTCGTAACCCTCGCGCGAGGCGACGACGGCGTTACCGGCCTTGACGGCGCAGCCGACTACCTGCACGTTGTCGCAGTGCTTGCGGGCGATTTCCTCGAGCGGGTTGTAAGCCTTGTAGCCGAATGCCGAGACGACCGTCGCCGCGGGGAGCTTGTGCTCGATGCCCTGGGCATCGGTATAGACGACGGCGAAGCCCGTTGCGTTCTGGCTACCGGCGCCCGCCTCGCCGCTCCAACTTGCGATGTCGGTGTTGACCTCTACACCGCTCTCGATGCACTTGACGGTTGCGTTGACGTGAGACTTGACGCCAGAACGGGCCATCATTTCCATGAACGCGCCCTTGGTGATGGGCATCATGTCCAGGCACAGCTCGCCGCGCATCTCGATCACGGTGACGTCGTCGCGGTACTGGGCGATGAAGTCGGCCGTCTCGGCGCCTACCTCGCCGCCGCCGCATACGACGACGGGGCCGGGGTTGACGATTGCCTTGCCAAGCAGGACGTCCTCGGCGAAAACGGCGTTCTCGATGCCGGGGATGGGAGGGGTGAGGGGCTTGGCGCCGGTGGCGATCACGATGGCGTCGGGTTTATTGGCGGCGATGAGGTCCTCATCTACCTCCTGGCCAAGGTTGACGTTGGCATCGAGCTCCTCAAGGCTGGCGCGCAGGCTGCTGATGTACATGGACAGCTCGCCCTTGCCGACGGGGAAGGCTGCGGAGCGGAACTGACCGCCCAGCTGATCCTGGGCCTCGTACACGGTAACGTCGTGGCCGCGCTTTGCCGCAGCCTCGGCAGCCTGAAGGCCCGCGGGGCCGGCGCCGATGACCATGACCTTCTTGGCGGTCTCGACCTTGTCCATGGCGTCCTCGTACTCACGACCGACGCGGGGGTTGACCAAGCAGGTTACCTCGGAGTCGATGTAGAGCGGGAACTCGCAGCCCTGCAGACAGCCGATGCACTGCCTGATGGTGCAGGTCTTGCCAGCCTTTGCCTTGTTGGGCATGTGGGGGTCGGCGAGCGATCCGCGGCCCATGGCGACGAAGTCGGCGGTGCCCATGGCGAGCAGGGTGTCGGCCATCTCGGGGTCGTTAACGCGGTTGGAGAGGATGACGGGGATGTTCACGACCTGCTTGATGAGGGCGCAGCGGTCCATGTTGACGGCGTGCGGGGTGAACATGGGGGCGATGACCTGGTCGGTGGGCTTGCTGGCGTACATGCCGTTAGAGCAGTTGATGCCGTCGAAGCCGACCTCCTCCAGATGACGGCACAGCTGCAGGGTCTCGGCGATGGTGCGGCCGCCGGGAACGAGGTCATCGCTGGAGACGCGGACGATGATGGGGAAGTCCTCCCCCACGCGCTCGCGCATAGAAACGATGATCTCGTCCACGATGCGCACGCGGTTCGCAAAACAGCCGCCGTATTGGTCGACGCGACGGTTGATGGCGGGGGAGAGGAACTCGGCCAGCAAGTAGCCGTGGGCGCAGTGCAGCTCGATGCCGTCGAAGCCGGCTTCCTTGGCGCGGCCGGCGGCCGAGCCGAAGTCGTCCACGAGGGTGGCGATCTCGTCGATGGTCATGTCGCGAGCGGGGCCCTGGCATGCGGGGCAGGTGGTGGCGCTGGGCGCGACGAGGTCGAGGCCAAAGGTCGACTGGGGCATGACCTGGCGACCGGGGTGGTACATCTGGCAGAAGATCTTGGAGCCGTGGGCGTGAACGGCGGCGGTCAGGTCCTTGTTGCCCTCGATCTGGCCGTCGTTCCACAGGCCGGGGATGCGCGTGTAGCCCTTACGGTTCTCCTGGACGCAGTAGTCCTCGGTGATGAGCAGGCCCCAGCCTCCGCGGGCCTTCTCCTCCATGTAGCGAAGGTAACGCTCGGTGATGGTGCCCTCGAGGTTGCAGTAGTTGGTGACCATGGCGGGGACGACAAGCCTGTTCGGGATCTCGCAAGATCCGATTTTCATGGGAGAGAACAGAGTGTCGAGCTTCATTACTACCTCCAAGAAATCGTGGCGCGCGCATACTGCGCCCATGTACTATGTGATTAATGGTCAAGGTGGGGGCAACACCCAGGTCAAGCGGTTTGGGGAGATAATCCATGCGGTACACGCAAAAAGACATTCGCCAAAAGCTGGGCTTCACCCGCGACGCGCTGCGCCTGTATGAGAAACGCGGGATCATCCAGCCCGAGATCGATCCAGGCAATGGGTACCGCTACTACGACGACTGGCAGATGAACCTGCTGTGGGACTGCAAGTACTATCAGGCCATGGGTTTCTCGCTAGCGGAGGTGCAGGAGCTGCTCACGGCGCGCACGCCGGGGGATATCGAGAGCCAGCTTGCCCGACGCGAGGAAGAGATGCGCCACGACCTGCGTCGGCGTGAGCTCGCCCTGAGCGAGCACAGCCGCTTTATGGAGGAACTGCGTTCCAGCGAGAGCGACCTGGGCGTTGTGGAGGAGCGCGACTTTGCGGGCTGCATCTACGTCGTAGAGCGCGAGGAGCATCGTTTGCCTGCGGATATATGCACCGACGCCGTCGCCTTCGCAAACCGAAACGCCGCGCTTATGAAGCCCTACTTCTGGTTTCCCGTGGCCGGCGAACGGCGGTATTTTTGGGGGTCGGCCATGCGGCTCGAGGCGTATAGGGAACTGGGTGAGGAATGCGGGCGCGAGGGCGTTGTGGAGCTTGCACCGTCGCGGACGCTCTCGACGGTGCTCGACGCCGGTGACCGCGGCGGGTTTGGGGCCGACCTCTTTTCCGGCTTCGTGAAATGCGCTGTAGATGATGGCTACACGATAGCAGGGCCCCTTCATGGCTTGCTGCTGGCGCGAACGTTCGATTCGGCCGGTTACCATAGGTACGTGCGTGCGTATTTGCCTATTGAGTAGGAATAGAGAAATTTAGGAATTGCATTCCTGAATTTGACCACAATAAAAGCAAGTGAAATAACGCCTCCCATCGGAAAGACGGGAGGCGTTGTGTATATAGCCAGGGAAATCGAGCAGACCATCGACAAACTGCTCAAGCAGGGCAAAGTCGTGCTGGTCACCGAGATATTGCCTTCCCGGTTTCGAAACTTTAAAAGAATTCGAGTTTCGAAACCGGAAGGAGCGGATGATGGCCTGGGTAGACCGCAACACGTACCTGTAGCGGCTTTGGGCGCTTGAGGGCACCCGGGACATCAAGGTGATCACGGGGATGCGCCGCTCCGGCAAGTCCGAGCTCATGAAGGCGTTCTCCGCCTCCGTTGCGCGGAAGGACTCGTCCTCCAACAACGTCTACATCGACCTGCTGGACCTCGAGCGGCATTATCAAGCGTGTGCGTTTTCGTAGGCCTCTTTGATTTCTTCTGGCAAGCCGTCGGGAATGAGCGCCTTCAGCTCAGCCTCGTCGTTGCCCTGATTCAGCTGCTCGTAGTACCAGCATTTGAACTTCAGCATATCCAGCGCGCGGTTCATGTTCGCGATCTCCGACTCCATGTGGGCCTTCCGCTCCTCGAACATGGCCTTGCGTTTGGGATAAGTCGATGGGCCCTCCGCGCACCATTCCATGAACAGCCGGATGTCCTTGATCTCCATCCCCGCCTTCTTCAGGCATTCGATGACCCGAAGCGCCTCGAGTTCCGTATCGCCGAATTGGCGAATACCGGACGCCCGCTTCAATTCCGGGAACAGCCCCTGTTTGTCGTAATACCGCAGTGTTGAGGTGGGCAAACCGAACATCTCCGCCACCTGTCCGATTGTGTACACGCGCATCCTCCATTCATTTTCAAGTTGAAGCTTGACCTAAAGTCAGGTTTAGGTAATACCGTCATTTTCGTCAATGCAAATAGGGAGTGCAAGGGGTGCTCCGTCATGGGCAAAAAGGTTTTGGTGGTTTCTTCGAGTCCGCGAAAGAATGGCAATTCCGAGACGCTGGCGGACGCCTTCGCCAACGGCGCGCGGGAGGCGGGCCACAGCGTGGAGACCGTGCTCCTGCGCGAAAAGCAGCTGGGCTTCGGCAGGGGCTGCCTTGCCTGCCTAAAGCTGGGGCGCTGCGTCATCCAAGACGATGCTGTGGAAATTGCCGCCAAGATGCACGACGCCGATGTTCTGGTGTCGCAACGCCCGTCTACTACAGCGTCTGCGGGCAGCTCAAGACCATGCTGGACCGCGCCAACCCGCTCTTCGGCTCCGATTATGCATTTACCGAGGTGTATCTATTGGCAGCGGCGGCGGAGGGCGGGCGCTCGACCTTCGAGGGAACGGAGAAAGCCGTACGAGGCTGGGTTGACTGTTTCCCCCGTCGCGCGCTCGCCGGAACGGTTTTCGCCGGCGGCGTGAGCGGCGTGGGCGAAATCGCCGGGCACCCTGCACTGGAGCAGGCGCGACGAATGGGCATGGAAATCTAGGCGGGCTGCTTGGCCGCGCAAATGCGGATTGGTTTTTTCGGATGTGATCACGTAAATTTGAATCAAGCCGGCGGAGGAGCAATCGGCCAATGAGATTGTGCCTGGAACGCTTGAACAAAATATTTGATTCGCAAGCGATTGAATAGCTCCATCTGTTTTGGTTAAAACAAGCTGCGTGCCGCGCGCCTGCGGTACGAAGGAGGGAGAAGGCTATGAATATCGTTGTACTGAGCGGCAGCCCTCGCAAAGGTGCCAATACCGACACCATGGTCGACGCATTTGCAGAGACTGCGCGTGAGAGCGGTCATACGGTGGAAGTCATTCGTGTTGCCAGCAAGAAGATCGGCGGCTGCCTGGGGTGCCAGTACTGCTTTGCCCATAAGGGTGAATGCGTGCAGAAGGACGGGATGGCCGGTGTGATCGAGTCGCTCAAAGAGGCCGACATGGTCGTTTTCGCCTCGCCCATCTACTGGTTTGACATCACCGCGCAGGAGAAGATCGCCATCGATCGCCTGTATGCCTTCGGTGCTACGGGATTTCCGTTTGCCAAGACGGCTCTGCTCCTCGACAGCCATAGCGATGGGGTCTATGACGCGGCGATTGCTATGTACAAGGCCACTTGCGCTTACTGCAAGTGGGACGACCAGGGCATCGTCACTATCAGCGGCATGACCGAGCGCGACAGCATGGCCTCGTCACCCAAGCTGGAAGAGGTGCGCGAGCTTGCTCGTAGGCTTGCCTAAGGGCAGGCGAGGGCCGGTTGCTGCTAACTTTAAACGCGGAAAAATGCCCGCGATGAGAAACGACGAGGCCCGGACGCAGTGCTACTGCGTTCCGGGCCTCGTCGTTTTGCGAGCTCATGACGGTTCGGTCGCCGTTGTTTTAGTCAAACAGGCTCGGCATGTCGTTTTCCTTCATGAGGGCACCGGCGGAGGGCAGGCTCTGCGCGGTGAACTTCTCGGCCGAGACGCCGGCGCCAAGGATCTCTTCGGTCGTGCCGACGGTGGTGACCAAGCGACCCTTCTTGGCTGTAAAGGCCTGGACGCCCTGCGTGTTGGTGGTCGTCTTGGTCTTGAGCAGCGACGTGTTGAAGTTCATCAAACGATAGTCGCTCGAGACCAGCGCGATGTCGCGATCTGTGTTGAGCACCTGGGCATACAGCAGCTTGCTGCCACCGTAGATGGCGTTCTTGAGGCGTTTGCGGTTGGTCTTGGTGACGTATCCAGAAAGCGCGACGCGCACCACGCGGCCGTTCTCAAAGACAAACAGCACGTCGGCCTTGTAGTCCTCGGGGTCGATGACCCAGATGACACTCTCGTCGGGTTCCATCTCAAGATCGGTCGGCAGGTACGAGCCCAGCTGGGCCGACTTGGTATCCTCAAACGTCGCGACCTTGCACTTGTATACCTGACTCTTGTTGGTAAAGACCAGCAGCTCGTGGGTGTTGGAGGACGGGAACTCGATAAAGGGCTTATCGCCGTCCTTGTACTTGAGCGTGGTCGCCTTCTTGAGCACGCGGTCCGTCATCTTCTTAAGGTAGCCATCGCGCGAGAGCATGATGGTCACCGGGTACTCCTCGACCTCGGGCTCCAGGCTTACCTCGACGACCTCATGGGGCTCGATCCTGCCCGTGCGGCGCGGCATCACATATTTCTTGTTGACTGCTGCCAGCTCATCGCTGATGACCTTCTTGATGTTGTCTTCGCTCGAGAGAATCTCCTCAAGCTCGGCAATCTCACCCTCGAGCTTGGCGATGTCCTTGGTGCGGTTGAGGATGTACTCCTCGTTGATGTTGCGGAGCTTAAGTTCGGCAACAAACTCGGCCTGGGTCTCGTCGATGTCGAAGCCGCGCATAAGGTTGGGCACGACCTCGGCCTCGAGCTTGGTGCCACGGATGATGGCGATCGCCTTGTCGATGTCGAGCAGGATCGCCTCGAGGCCGTGCAACAGGTGCAGGCGCTCGGACTTTTTGCCCAGGTCATAGTTAATGCGGCGACGTGTGGACTCAATACGCCACTTGACCCACTCGTGCAGGATCTGGCGCACGCCCATAACACGGGGATAGCCATCGACGAGCACGTTGAAGTTGCACGAGAACGAATCCTGTAGCGTGGTCGAGCGATAGAGCTTGGCCATGAGCTTGTCGGGGTCGACGCCGCGCTTAAGGTCGATGGCGATGCGCAGACCCGAAAGGTCTGTCTCGTCGCGGATGTCGGCGATCTCCTTGACCTTGCCTTCCTTGGAGAGCTTGACGATGCGTTCGATGATGACATCGGTCTTGGTGGTGTAGGGGATCTCGTAGACCTCGATGATGCGCTCTTCGGGAATCCAACGCCAGCGGGAGCGGATCTGGAAGCTGCCCAGGCCGGTCTCAATAATCTTCTCCATCTCCTCGCGGCGGTAGATGATCTCGCCGCCGGTCGAGAAGTCGGGCATGGGCATGTACTCGAGCAGGTCGCAGTCGGGATCCTGCAGGTAGTGCATCGTGGCGGTGCAGACCTCGTTGAGGTTGAAGCCGCAGATGTCGGACGCCATGGCGACGCCGATGCCCTTGTTGGCCGAGACAAGGATGTTGGGGAACGTGGTGGGCAGCAGGCGCGGCTCCTTCATGGCACCGTCGTAGCTGTCGACGAAGTCGACCGGGTCCTTGTCGATGTCCTTGAAGATCTCGGCGCTGATGGGGGAGAGCTTGGCCTCGGTATAACGCGAGGCGGCGTAGCTCAGGTCGCCCGAATAGTACTTGCCAAAGTTGCCCTTCGACTCTACGAAGGGGGCAAGAAGCGCCTCGTTGCCGGTGGCCAGACGCACCATCGTCTCGTAGATCGCGGCGTCGCCGTGCGGGTTGAGCTTCATGGTCTGGCCCACGATGTTGGCGCTCTTCTGGCGCTCGCCCTTGAGCAGACCCATCTTGTACATGGTGTAGAGCAGCTTGCGGTGCGAGGGCTTAAAGCCGTCGATCTCGGGGAACGCACGCGAGACGTTGACGCTCATGGCGTAGGGCATGTAGTTGACCTCGAGCGTCTGCGTGATCGGCTGGTCGGTGACCTCGGAGTGCAGGCCGATGACGTTCTCGGCGTTGACCTGCTTTTTCTTTGGCTGGTTCTTCGTCTTCTTCTTTGCCACGATATCCTCTTGAACTTCTTATGGGCCGTCGTTATCGATTTGCTGTTACTGCAGGTCCAGCTGGTCCAGGTATTCCTTGCCGTGCTCGGAGATATGGCGCTTGCGGCCTGCCTCGTCGTTGCCCAGCAACAGATTGAACATGGTCTCCATCTTGGTGACGTCCTCGGGCTCCACCTTGATCAGGCGACGCGTCTCGGGGTTCATGGTGGTGAGCCACATCATGTCCGGGTCGTTCTCACCAAGACCCTTGGAGCGGTTGATGGAGCACTTTTGGTCGCCAATCTCCTTGAGGATGCCGTTCTTCTCGAGCTCGGTGTAGGCAAAGTAGGTCTTCTCTTTGCAGTTGATCTCGTAGAGCGGCGATTCGGCGATATACACGTAACCCTCGTCGATAAGCGTGGGCACCAGGCGGTAGAGCATGGTGAGCACGAGCGTACGGATGTGATAACCGTCGACGTCGGCGTCCGTACAGATAATGACCTTGTTCCAGTTGAGGTTGTCCAGGTCGAAGGCACCGAGGTTCTTGATGCGCTTGTCCTTGATCTCCACGCCGCAGCCCAGCACGCGCATGAGGTCCATGATGATGTCGGACTTAAAGATGCGCGGGTAGTCCTCTTTCAGGCAGTTGAGGATTTTGCCTCGGACGGGCATGACACCCTGGAACTCGGCATCGCGCGAGGTGCGAATGGCGCCCGCTGCCGAGTCGCCCTCTACGATATAGATCTCGCGGCGGCTCTTGTCCTTGGAGCGGCAGTCGATGAACTTCTGCACGCGGTTGGCCATGTCGGTCTTCTGCTGTAGGTTGGTCTTGATGCTCTGACGCGTCTTCTCGGCGTTCTCGCGCGAGCGCTTGTTGATGAGCACCTGCTCCATGATCTTGTTGGCGGCGTCTTTGTTCTCGATCAAGTAGGTCGAGAGGCGCTCCTTAAAGAATGCCGTCATGGCCTGCTGGATAAAGCGGTTGTTGATGGCCTTCTTAGTCTGGTTTTCGTAGGACGTCTGGGTGGAGAAGCAGTTGGTCACCAGCACCAGACAGTCCTGGACGTCCTGCCACTTAATGCCGCTCTCGTTTTTGTTGTACTTGCCCTGTTGCTTAATGTAAGCATCGATGGCACTGGTCAGAGCGCTGCGGGCGGCCTTCTCGGGCGAGCCGCCGTTCTCGAGCCACGACGAGTTGTGGTAGTACTCCTGCATCATGAAGGTGCGCGAGAAGCACATGCACGCGGTGATCTTTACGTTGTAGTCGGGCAGGTCCTCGCGATCGCGACCGCGACGGTCGGCCTCGATAAAGAAGGGCTCGGTGAGGTAGTCGGTACCGACCTTCTCGAGAACATAGTCCTCGATGCCCTTGGGATAGCAAAAATCCTCTTCGGAAAACTCGCCATCGTCGCCCTCAATGCGCAGGCGGAAGGTCACGTTGGCGTTGACCACGGCCTGACGGCGCATGGTCTCGCGATACCAATCGTGGGGGATGCTGATGGAGGTAAAGACCTCAAGATCGGGACGCCACTTGATGGTGGTACCGGTACGGTCATCGTCGCTGGGCTCAATCTCGAGCGCCTTCTTTTTGGCGCCGACGACCTTGCCCTTCTTAAAGTGCAGGGAGTACTTGTTGCCATCGCGCCAAACCGTGACGTCCATGTACTCGGAGGCGTACTGGGTCGCGCACGAGCCCAGGCCATTGGTACCGAGCGAGAAGTCGTAGTCGCCGCCCTGGTTATTGTTGTATTTGCCGCCGGCGTAGAGCTCGCAAAAGACGAGTTCCCAGTTAAAGCGCTTCTCGGAAGGGTTCCAGTCGAGCGGGCAGCCGCGGCCGTTGTCCTCTACCTGAATGGAACCATCGCGAAAGGCGGTAAGGGTGATGAGCTTGCCGTAGCCCTGGCGCGCCTCGTCAACGGCGTTGGACAGGATCTCGAAGGCGGCATGCGCGCAGCCGTCGAGTCCGTCCGAGCCAAAGATGACGGCGGGGCGCAGGCGTACGCGCTCCTCGTCCTTGAGCTGGCGGATACTGTCGTTACCATAGTTTGCGGTGTTTTTTGCCATACTCGCTCTCTCGGTGCTCCTTTGCTGCGTTTAAGTCATATAGATAGTCAAGGTAGCATAGCCCAGCCCACAGACGATTCCACCCAACACGAAATCCATCGAACAATCGTTCGGAGTTCGATGGAGATTCGTTTACTCGGACAAAACCGAGTCGGCTCTGTCCGAGTAAGTTTGAATAGCGAATCGAAATTGCTATGTCCGCATGGCGATGGCGGATATGGTTTCCGTAATGACAGATATAGTTGACATTGGCTGATAGATGCAATATATATGTGTCATGTTGCAACGGATATCTGTCCATTACTACGAAAGGAACTCCATGCCGGGCAAAAAGAACCTACGCATGAAGGCGGCGCGCGCGGCGGTTGGCCTTTCGCAAGCTGACTTGGCCGAGGCCGTGGGCGTTACGCGCCAGACCATCGGCCTGATCGAGGCGGGCGGCTACAACCCCACGCTCAATTTGTGCGTGGCAATCTGTAAAGCGCTACGCGTTACGTTGAACGACTTGTTTTGGGAAGACGAGAGCGACGTCGACCCTGACGCTCTTTAGGAGTTCGCTATGAAATTTGACGATTTAAAACTCGTGCAAAAGTGGCGTGAATATGCCGGCCCAAAGGATGAGCGCCTGGAGGCCGAGAGCGCGAAGATCTACAAGATTGGTTTCGTGCTGCTTTCGTTTGGCATGTTGATGATATTTTTCTACCAGTTTATAGCTCGACAGGTTGCGTGGGTTCACAGCGACGCCAGTGAAATGCCGCATGGCTTTGCAACGCCGTTCGAGGCAGCCATGTATTTGTGGCTCGTTCTCGTGATGTTGATTTGCGCAGGACTGCAAACGCGGAAGGGCTATGTCGATACCAATCGTTTTGGGCAAACTGAGCATCTTCCTGTTGGATATTTCCTACTTCTCAGCGGTCTTAGCGGCGCCGCGTTCGCGCTTGTTATTGCCGCAATGCGCTGTATCGCTGAGGCGCAGATCGTACCGCTCGAAAGCGTCTTTTGGTTGGCGAACCTGGCCACGGGCGTGTTCTGCGGTGCGACGATTTTCGCGGCCACGTTTGCTGGCCTGTGCGCAACGTTTTTCACGGCGAAAAGACGCCGTGCCAAGCTCGAGGCAGAACTCGACTCCACTGACGATAACTAATGCGCAATGGGCTGGCTCTGGGTATCCAGAACCAGCCCATTTGATGTTCGACGAGCCGAGTTGGCGTCTCTCACAAAAGTAACTAGGAGCTAGCGAGGCTTATCAGAATTGACCTCATCGGCGGTGTCGTTTTCGAGGGCCGTGCGGCGGGCGCTGTAGGCGACGAGGCCGGCGCCTGCCGCGGCGAGTGCAGCAGCGGCTGCCGTAAGGGGAGCGTTGACATCGCCCGTGCCCGCAAGCGCGCCCGCTTTTCCGGAGCGCTTGTTAGTGCCGTGGTCCTTGCCACTGCCGGAGCTGCTTCCGCCGGAGCCGCCGCCCCCGTCAGTACCGCCGCCACTTGAGCCACCATCGCCGTCCGCCGTCATCGGGGCGTCGTGAAGCCCTGTGGCGTCCGCGCTGTCGCATACGCCGACCTGAACTTCTGAGCGTTCGCATGCCGCGTCGGGCACGTGGAGCTCGTGCAGTACAGCACCCAGCGCCGAGTTCGCGCCCGGTCGAATTTCTTCGAGCGTTACGGGATCGAGCGCCACCAGATTACGCGCCTTCGCATACAGCGTTACGCGTTTGCCCACTTCGTCGCTCCAACTCTCGGGGATAGCGAAGCTCATACGGAACTGTGCCGTGCAACCCGGTGCCAGCACGGCGTTGCCGTTGTCGGCTACCAGCGGGTGCGTTGCAAAACGTGCGCCCAGCGTCTCGAGCGCGTACTTCACGTGTGCCGTATCGTTGGCCGAAGCGTCCTCGGCAAGCTCTGGATCGTAGATCGAAGCCATGCGTGCGTTCACTCCGAATCCGATGGATGCGCTGGAGAACGGCTGGCTGGAGCCCTCTCGGTACAGATCGATCGTGCCGGCGGTCAGTAAGGTGTTGCCGTCGTTTCGCACCGTGACCATGAAGGATTCGCCTGCTGCTCCGGGTACCACCGCGCCCGAGGTAGCAACGGCGCCCGTCGGAGTGGCGCACGCCACCAAGGGCACTTCGATGTCGTGCAGCTCTGCCTCGCTCTTCTCCGCGCTCACAATGTGCGTGGCGAGCGCGGAGAGCATGCCTCCCGACGTCAAAAATGTCGTTATCTGATCGACGGGATGGTCCAGCTCGCACATCACAAACGGCTCCGTGAACAAATCGCCCGCCAAGGTGCTGGCGAAGATGCGGAAGTGCTTGCCCATCACTGCAACCGGGTTGCCTTCTTCGTCGTAGGTTTGTCCCACCTTGCCATCGGTGTTCTCTACATAGAGCACGCACCTGCCGTTGTTGCTTACGCTAAACGATGCCGGGCCACAGCCTGCGGCACCCACGGGCTGCGTTGCAAATGCCGATGCGCCTCGCGTCCACGTAACATGCTGCAGCTGCTCGTTGACAGTTGCCAAAAAGCCCGTGTGCTGCGGCCACGGCACCGCGTGGGGTACTGTGGCATCTGGCGACATAACGCCCCAGCCCGCGATGGACTGGCCGATCACGGCGTACGATGCGCAGCCGCAACCGTCTGCGGTCTCGTATGCAACGGGCACCACCATTTTGCCGTTGATATTCTCGGGCTCACCCAGCTCGATACTCGACGGTGCTTGTGGAAAGCGGAGAACTTGGCGGAACGTCAGGCTGTCGCTCGAAACGTCCGACCATAGGGTAAAGCACTCCAGCGCAACCTCAGCCTCGCTGCCGATCGCCTTTTCTGCGGTGGTCCCGCGGCGGTGGAGGTAGGCACCCGACAGACGTCCGTCGACCAGCGTCTTGCCCACCGTGATGCGCGGGCACTGCAGGCAATGGTAGCCATCCTCTTGCAGGCGGCCGCGCGAAATGCTGCGCCATGACGTATGCGACACCACGCGAACTCCGCCGTTGCTTATGCGCAGGCGCACGACGGACAGTATGCCGGCTGTGCTTGCCGTATCGAAAAGGGTGTTGTCGCCGTCGGGGTGCTCGCCCGAGACCAGTAGCACGTAGGCGTCCTGGTTTCCTCTTCCGTCCGTATATTCCACCACGTCGAAGTCGTAATCGTATATGCCGTCGCGCTCCACGTCGCCCTCGCCAAACCCAAGGGGAAAGTCCACGGGCGTGGGAGCGGACCACGTGCCGTTTGCCTTTGTGTGCACCACCAGGCGCGAGCGGCCATTCTCGCCGTAGCGCACCGAGGCGATACGGAACAAGCACTCCACGCCGGCAATCACCGTTAGCTTCATGTGGGCTTCGCTGAGCACGCCAGCAAACAGCACGTTGTCGCTCGAGGGCTTGATGCCGCCACGCTCGTCCTCCGATACACCAGCAGAATTGGCGTTGGGGTCCGCAGCGGCGTCCTTCGCCTGCCCGATATGGGTGTACGCATACATCGGCGCGGCGTTTTCGTCGTTCTCTATCAGTGCGTGGACGAAATGCTCGACCTGTCCCGTGTCGTCGCTCTCCGCGTCTGCTTCGAGCTCAATGCGCGTGATTGCTTGATTCCAATCGCGTACGGTAGACGTGACGTTTATCGCGGTGGCTGCAACCTCGGCGCGCGCGAGCAGCTCGGAATTGGTGACGATGGTGGCTGACGCGATAAACTGCGGCACGCCGCCCGCCTTGATGTTGCCGGACGTGCCGAAACGGGCATCCAACGTGTAAGGCGTATCCCCACCCAATGCGAGCTCAGAGCGCTGGAGCACATACTGGTTGCCATTGTTCACCGACATATTCCACGAATCGAGGAGTGTGGGCCACGACCCCGACCAAGCCTTGGTGGTCCACTTGAACATTACGAACTGGAGTATCACATCGACATCGACGTCTGCACCTACGCGCAGCCGCGGAAGCTGGTGTCCATCTGCCTTCTCGTACCCAATGAACAGCGTGAGGGATGCGGCGCCGCGCACGGCAGACGAAGCGACGCCTGCAACGCCGGCGCCAAAGGTGACGGCAAGCCCGATCTGGATGGTGAACGAGCCCGAGGTGTTTGAATAGTCGAGCGAAATGTTTTTAAAAAACGCCGCGCCGCTGCCGTGCGTGTGGGCACCCACGGCGAGCGCCAGCTTCGCCAGCACCCAGGGGTTGACGTTTAGGAAAAACGGCACCGGCCCTAGGGTAAACTGCTCGGTCCAATTGAGGTCGGTTCTTACTTGAAAGAGTGCCTTAATATTGCCGTATGCGGGGTCGTTGTTGTCGCCCCAGGTTTTGCCCACCCAATCGTAGGCGAGCGAGCCGTACAGCTGTGTGGCGATATCCATCGTGAACAGCGGCGTGCAACGGTGGCGAAGGAGCTTGGTGTTTCTTGGATCGGTGCCCGAACCGGCACTCATACTCTTGTACTGATTCCACTTCCCCTCCATCTCGTCGAGGTAGCGGTTTGCCTGCTTGGCGCCCGATTCACGCGGCGATTTCTTCCAGTATTCCGGATCAGGGTTGCCCGAATCGTTCATATAGCTGGCTGGTTTGTATCCTCCGCCAAACAGCACGTATCCGGCAAACGAGAAATCGAACAAAATGGGGAACGAGGGCATCCAGCAGGTGAACTTGTTGCCGCCGATGCCGGGAAACGCCGCTGGGAAATCAAACGGAGTGACCTCTTGGTCCATGGTGGTGGGGACGATAGTGGTCGAGCCCGATTCCGCCTTTGCCGCCGGCGCGGTGACAACGGCCATGGGGGAGGAGAGCGTGTAGGTTTTGCCCTGATAGTCGAGCACAAAGCGCAGCTTGCACCCTTCTTCCAGAAGGACCGATGCCGCGTCGAGAAACTTGTCTTCGAGTGTGAACGTTGCCAGATTGTCCGAACCCGATGCACTGGCCTTGACTTGGCCAATCTGCGTGACGGTTTCGGGCGAGCTGTCCGTGGCGGGCATTACCTTGTTGATGTGCAGCGTTGCCTGTCCACCCTGTGGCAGATGTGCCTGCACGGTAAAGGCGTGCGTATCGGGCTGGTCGTTTGCTGCTGCGTCCGCTGGCATTGCCATGAACGTGGCTTCAGTGTACTGGATGTCCCATTCGTCGAATGTGAGCTGGCGGAAGTACGGCTCGCCGTCGGAAAGCGGACGCGTGGGCGCGGTTATGGCGGTGCCGCCCTGGATACGCGCAAGGGGAATCTCGACATCACGGTAGCCCGCCATGCTAATGGAGATGCCGCCGTTAAAGTCGTACGCGTCGAGAAGCGTTGCCTCGTCCACGTAGCCTTCCGAAAGCGGCGCGACCTCAAAGATGGCCGTGCCTTCTTCATCGGTAGTGGCGGTGAGCTGCTTGCCTGCGGCATAGCGCGATGTGAGCGTGACCTGGGCACCCGTGATGGGCGTATTCTTGTTGGCGACGTCGACCACGACCACACCAAACATGGTGCGCGAGAGAACGAGCACCTTGAAGGGGTCCTCTTCGTCGGCATAGGCCGCGGTGGGCGCGAACGGCAATATGAAGGCGTTTGCGCTTCCCGGCACGCGAGGCAACATAATGCTCGCTAGCGAGGACGCTCCAGCAACAAGTAACGAACGGCGATCAAGCATCTTGGGCTCCCATCCCGCAGGTATCGGTGGAAATAATCCAATTTTGCGAGAAGGCGCCTCGTGGCGGTAGTGCCGTTCGATGACCAAAATGTCCAATTTGAGCGCGCGAAAGCGTCAGACCCCTGGAGCGCTTTCGATACGACGGACAGTCTGGCCGCTAGCGCAACATGTGGGCGACCAGCTCGGCGCGTGTGCCGATGCCAAGCTTTGCGTATACGCCGGATAGGCGGTTTTTAACGGTGCCCGGCGATACTCCCATATGGCGTGCGATTTCGGCGTTGGTCCATCCGCGGCAGGCGAGCATGGCCATGGTGAATTCCGTGGTCGTTAGATCGTCGGCCACGTCCTCGCCCGAATCGGGGTTGTGGATGCGCCGCCAGCCGTAGCTGAAGCGGTACGTGATCTCGATGATGCGCGCGAAGTCGTCAGGGTATTGCGTTTTTAGGCACGCCTCGATGAGCCCCTGTAAAAGGCCGTGGTGCTCGCCAATGAGCTCGATAAGGCCGTCGGGGCACGCAATGTTCCAAGCGGCTCCGAAGTGCGTTTTTGCGGCGTCGATGTCCTTGAGGCTCATGCATGCCATAGAAGCCGACAAGTGCAGGAATAGCTCCGAGATGGGATAGCTTCCCTGTTTCATGATCAGGGCGTTTTCTGCCATGCCGAGACTGCGGCCATATTCGCCGCGCAGGTACAGGGCATGCGCCATCACGTAGCTGGCGAACAAGCGCAGACCTTCGGGCAGATGCGCCGCAAGCGGATAAAACTCTTCGGCGGAATACGGGGAAGGCAAGTGCAGCAGGACGCTCGCGGCGGAGGCGAACAGGATATGCATGGCGTGGACGGCAGGCGATTCCTCGTCAGGTGGCGTATCGAGGATGCCCGCAAGGCAACGGCGGGCATCGGCGATACGGTTGAGCGACAGACTGGCATATCC
Source organism: Collinsella sp. (assembly GCA_018376905.1). GTDB lineage: Bacteria > Actinomycetota > Coriobacteriia > Coriobacteriales > Coriobacteriaceae > Collinsella. The sequence continues at coordinate 24,481 of JAHAAK010000016.1, forward strand.
GCAGATAAAGCATGCGGAATAGCGCAGTGCGGGGTCGGTGGCGTCAAGATAGGGGCGTGCTGTCTCGGCGGCGAGCGTGGCCTGTCCGCGAAAGTGCAGCGCTTCTGCCGTGGCGATGGTGCGTGAATCGGGGTCGGAAATGCCTGCAACCGCAGCGTCAATCTGGCCCGGCACAAAGGCAGTGCACATCAACGGCATGGGAATGCGCGGGTAGCCATCGCAGTCCATCTTCCATCTCCCATCAGGTGGCAACAATGCAGCAATTGTACTCCTGTTGCTCGGGACCCCTTTCGTTTTACTGTTCGGTTAACGCTGCGGATCGTTTTGGAAGGCTTACGAGCATGGTAGCCCCGTTCTCGGAACTTGTTTCGACCTCTACCGTGCCACCGTGAAGTGCTGCAATCTCCCAAACAAGCGCTAGCCCGAGTCCTGCGCCGCCGTATGCCCTGCTGCGGGATTTGTCTAGACGAAAGAACGGCTGGAAGATGCTCTCTCGGTACTGCTTGGGTATTCCCGGGCCCTCATCTTTGACTCGCAGGAGCACGTGGCTGTCGCTGTCGCTGATGGAGACATTGACAGTCGAGCCGGAGCGACTGTAACGGATGGCGTTTTCGGCCAGGTTGAACAGCAACCGATAGAGGAGCGTGTCGCTCCCGATTACTAAAGCGTCTCCAGCACAGTTGAGGGCTATGCTCCTATTTTCGGCAAGTGGCGCAAGGTCAGTGAGGACCTCTTCGGACAAGGGACCGAGTTCAACATCGTCCTCGCAAGGAACGCTGCGGAGCTCACTCATTTCAAGCAATACCTTGGTCATTCGAGACATGCGCTCGGTTTGTTCTTGTAGCAGGCCGAGCAGCTCGGCTGTTTCTGGTTGCAAACCGGAGTGCTCGGAGATGAATAGTTCAATCTGTGCTTGCATAAGGGCGAGCGGGGTGCGCAGCTCGTGTGCGGCGTTGCCGGTAAACTGACGCTGTGCAGAGAATCCTTCGCCAAGACGGGCGATCATGTCGTTGAAAGAGGCGCTGCATCGTTGTAGCTCGGTGGGCACATCTTCACTGAGTCTGATTTCGCTTAGGTTGTCAGGCTGCACGCGCTCTACCTGGGCGGCGAAATCCCGTAGCGGTTTGAGTGCACGGCCGCTCACAAAGTATGCCAGCGCGCCGCCAAGGAGTGTGACTCCAGCCGTGATGTACCAGGTTGTCGTGCCGAAAGACTCTTGTGCGTCGTTTACGACGATCGTGACCTTTTCATCGAGGGTCGCTTTCGTTGGATCGAACGCTTGGGGCGAATCTTCACCGGTTGCGTTAAAGGCCGAGATGTCACTGCCGATGGCATCCATGTAGCGCATGCCCGTATAGCCGACCAGGCAGTTCGTCAGCACGCACGCCGCACACGTCAGCAGTGCCGTCATGATCGTTATGCGCCATTGCAGCGAAAGCCTTTTCATTCGCCATCCTCCATAACGTAGCCCTCTCCAATCCGATTGCGAATCGGGTCGTATCCCAAAACGCTGCGCAACTTTTTTCGGAGCGACGAGATGTGAACGCGGGTTGCGTTGCTAAAGCTGTTCACGGTGCTATCCCAGACGTGTTCGATAAGCTCCTCTTGGCTTACCGGCCGCCCCTGATTAAGCATCAGGTATTCCAGGATTCCCGTTTCCTTGCGTGTAAGAGATAGAGCCTCACTGTCCACGGAGGCGATGCGCGCCTTGGTGTCAAAGCTGAGCTTTCCACAGGTTAATACTATGTCGCTTTGCGCGAAACGCCTGAGGGTAAGGCTGCGGATCCTTGCCGCAAGTTCGTCCAGATGAAACGGCTTGGTTAGGTAATCGTTGGCGCCGGCATCGAGTCCGGCGACTTTATCGGATACTTCGCCACGCGCGGACAGAATCAGCACCTTGGTCTCGCAGTCGGTTTTCCTAAGTTCCCTGAGCACGGTCATGCCGTCGATACGGGGAAGATTGAGGTCGAGCACCACGAGGTCAAAGACTTCGACGCCCAGCAGGTCGAGCGCCTCCTGCCCATCGTGGCAGCAGTCGACGCTGTATGCCAGGTTTCGCAAGCTGCGTGCGATTGCATCGCACAGTGCTCGCTCGTCTTCGACGATCAAAATACGCATAACAGTCTCCTTGCACATTCCAAATCGCGCTTAACACGGATTTTATAGTCGATATGGTCCAATGGTCGCGTAACGAAAGGAGTGGTCGTGTTGTTCAAAGCGGTAAAACCCGTGGTACAGGTCGCTTTGTTGATCGTCGGAATTGCCATGGTGTGCTTTGGCGTTATGCGTGGCGAGGCGGATGCCGTGCTGGCCAAAGCGATTAGGCTGTGCTTGGAGTGTATCGGAATTGGATAAAAGAGAAAACACTGCGTCGCATGTTTTGGCCCGATTTCGCGGATTCATTCAAGCGGCGGCGACGCTTATCACCAACATTCACCTGCCAAACTTTGCCAAAGGCAGCATCTATCAGGGTGCGGGAAAAACGGTCTGCGTGCCTGGACTTAACTGCTATTCGTGTCCCGCGGCATCGGGTGCGTGCCCCATTGGGTCGTTCCAATCGGTGGTGGGTTCATCCAAGTTTAACTTTTCTTACTACGTCACCGGTACGCTCATTCTGCTCGGCGTGCTGCTGGGACGATTTGTATGCGGCTTTCTGTGCCCGTTTGGCTGGCTACAGGAGCTGCTTCACAAGATTCCCGGCAAAAAGCTTTCGACAAAAAGGCTCAAGGCGCTTACGTATATCAAATACGTTGTGCTGCTGTTTGCTGTGGTATTGCTGCCTGTGCTGGTGGTCAACGATGTGGGGATGGGCGATCCGTTCTTTTGCAAATACGTCTGTCCGCAGGGCGTGCTCGAGGGTGCCATTCCGCTGGCCATTGCCAACGCCGGCATTCGATCTGCGCTGGGGCAGCTCTTTACCTGGAAACTCGTCGTTCTCATTGCCGTGGTAGTGCTGAGCGTTTTGTTCTACCGCCCCTTCTGCAAATGGATTTGTCCGCTCGGCGCATTCTATGCGCTCATGAATAAGGTGTCCCTGCTGGGGATTCGGGTCGATGCGTGCAAATGCGTCTCGTGCGGCAAGTGTTCAAAGGTTTGTCAGATGGACGTTGATGTGGTCCGCGCACCCAATCATGCCGAATGTATCCGGTGCGGAAAGTGCATTGGGGCCTGTCCCGTCGATGCCATCAGCTATCGCTATGGCCTGGATGTGTCGGCAGAAAAGCTCTCCCCGACCGCCGATGAAAAGTAAAACAAGCTTCGACAAAACGGAGGAATGACCATGAAGCTTTCTAAAATTGCGGCCCTATTTATGGTGCCGGTATTGGCCTTGTGCCTTGTGGCATGTTCGGCGCCCGGTGGCAATGCGAGCGAATCTGCGAGCTCCGATCCTAAGATCGCAGAACTCACTGCGCAGAAGCCGGCCAATGCCGACGAGGCCGCCGAGCTGTATGCGAAGCTCATGCAGAAGGAGAACGAGATCTTTTCGAGTGATAACGCGCTGTGGGAAAAGGTATTCAATGCGGCAAATAAAGACTCGGCAATGATTGAGGATGGCAGCAATTACGGCGATTTTCTGCTCAAGACCATCGACGGCGCTAAGGATGAGTTCACGGCGGATGAGCTTAAGACACTCAAGGCCGGTGCACAGCAGATCAAGGAGATCGAGGACAAGCTCGAGAGCCTGGAGAAGGAGTTCCCCGGCTGTGGAAGCACGCCGAGCGCAGGCGAGAGCGTCGACGCTTCGACCGCTGGCATGACGGCCGGTGCCAATGCTTCGAGCGAGGCGACGAAATTCCCCAGCTTTACGGGCAAAGATCTGGATGGCAACGACGTGAACAGCGACGAGCTGTTCTCTAAGAACAAGGTCACCGTCATGAACTTCTGGTTCACCACTTGCAAGCCGTGCGTGGGCGAGCTGGGCGACCTTGAGAAACTGAATAAGGAGCTTGCCGAGAAGGGCGGCCAGGTCGTGGGCGTCAATTCCTTTACGCTCGATGGCAACAAGGGTGAGATTGCAGATGCCAAGGACGTGCTGAGCAAGAAGGGTGTGACATATAAGAACATCTGGTTCAAGTCGGATAGCGAGGCCGGTAAGTTTACGTCAAATTTGTTCTCGTTCCCGACAACGTATGTCATCGATCAGAATGGCAACATCGTAGGGGATCCCATCGTGGGAGCCATCAGCTCCGCCGAGCAGCGCGCAGCACTCGACAAGCTTATCGACCAGGCGATTGCGAATAGCGAGCAGTAGAAAACGCGTAAAGCGTAGCGAGGATCGTGCGCCGCTGTGCGAAGTAGTCCGCTGCTTTTCAAGATAAGCTCCACCATATAGAGGTCCCGCTCGGGACCTCTTCTTTTGGGTGCCATCCCGTTCGTTTTTTGGCGCCGTTCGTTACATTCCTCACTGGCTCCGGCAAAAAATGGGGATAGAGTAGGACAAACGCGTCGAATACGAACGGCGGGGAAGAGCGGGCAAGTGCGCCCGCGTGGGAGAGGTTGCCGTCCATGCTGGAGCTCAAAGGTATTTGCAAAAGGTACGTTACGCAGTCGTTTACGCAGGTGGCGCTCGACAGCGTAAGCCTGTCTTTTCGCGATAACGAGTTCGTGGCCATTCTGGGCCCCTCGGGCTCGGGCAAAACTACGATGCTCAACGTTATCGGTGGACTGGATCACTTTGACTCGGGCGACCTGCTGATCGACGGTATTTCGACCAAAGACTTTCACGATCGCGATTGGGATGCCTATCGCAACAACCGCATCGGCTTTGTGTTCCAGAGCTATAACCTCATTCCGCATCAGACTATTTTGGAAAACGTGGAGCTGGCGCTCACGCTCACGGGCGTGGGACATGCCGAGCGCCGCCAGCGTGCGCGCGAGGCGTTGGAGAAAGTTGGCCTGGGCGAGCATGTTAACAAGCGCCCGAGCCAGCTATCGGGCGGACAGATGCAGCGCGTGGCCATCGCCCGCGCCCTGATCAACGATCCCGAGATTGTGCTGGCAGACGAGCCGACCGGCGCCCTGGACTCAACGACATCCGTACAGGTCATGGATCTGCTCAAGGATGTGGCGCGCGACCGTCTGGTCATTATGGTCACGCACAATCCCGAGCTGGCATACCAATATGCCACGCGCATTGTCAACCTGGCGGACGGCAAGATCACCGACGATTCCGACCCCTTTGATGTAGTAAAGGCCGCGCGTCGCGAGGCCAAGCCCACGCGCAAAACCTCGATGAGCTTTGTGACGGCGCTGGGGCTTTCTGCTCGAAACCTCATGACCAAGAAAGGCCGTACGGCCATGACTGCCTTTGCGGGCTCGATTGGCATTATCGGTATCGCGGCGATCCTGGCGCTCTCCAATGGCGTAAACGGCTACATCAAAAAGGTCGAGGAGGACACGCTCTCGAGCTTCCCGCTCACCATCTCCAAGCAGGACTACGACCTGTCGTCCATGATGGGCGGGCAGGGGGCTGCGGATGAGGGGGCGTCCAACGGCGAGGATTTATCCGACGGTACTGGTGGCAAAGCTAAGGGAACCGATAAGATCCCCGTGGTCACGGCCGTAAAGGATATGTTTGCGAGCGTTAAGTCCAACGACATGACGAGCTTTAAGGCATGGCTTGACGACGGCGGCGACGGTATCGACAAAGAGGTCAACGCCATTCAGTACGGCTACGGTGTATCACCGGTTGTCTATCGTGCCGGCAAGGGCGATGAGAAGCCTGTCCGGCTGGTGCCCAACGCCATGACCGAGGCCATGAGCGGAGGCGCGAGCTCGGCGGCAACGGTGAGCATGGAATCCATGGGAACCTCGGTCTTTAACGAGATGATCGACGACCAGAGTCTGCTCGACAGCCAGTACGATGTCGTCGTCGGTCATTGGCCCACGTCCGCCAACGAAGCCGTGATGGTGCTTTCGAGTCGTGGCACGGTGGGCGACTATACGCTCTACAGCATCGGTGCGCTGGATATCGATGAGCTCAACGATCTGGTAAACAGTGCCATGACGGCCGACGGTAAGATCGAGACGCCCGAGACCGGCGCCGACTTTACCTACGATGATACGTTGTCCACGACGTTTAAGGTGCTGTCGCCGGCCGATGCCTATCGCAAAAACGAAGAGACCGGCATGTGGACCGACATGTCTGACGACGCCGACTTTATGGCTGCCAAGGTTGCCGACGGTATTGACGTGCACATTGTGGGCGTGGTGCGACCTAACGAGACGGCCAATACGAGTGCGTTGTCTCCGGGCATTGCCTATACGCATGCGCTGACTCGCCAGCTTATGGAGCGCGCCGCCGATTCGCAGATTGTGCAGGAGCAACTCGACCACCCCGAGACGGATGTCTTTACGGGCAAAACCTTCGACGAACTGCAAGGCGAGGCCAAGCAAGGCGTGGATCTGGGCAGCATGTTCAGTGTGGACGAGGCGGCGCTCAAGAGCGCGTTCTCGTTTGATGCGTCTGCGCTCTCGGGTGCGGCCGGCGGTATGGACCTTTCTGGCATCGATCTGTCGGGGCTGGACATTGACCTTTCGGGCGTTGGCAAGGACATCGACTTCAGCGACATCATGGCAAGAGCGCCAACCCCAGATTTCTCGGGTATCTTTGACGGTCTGGAACTAACGCCCGAGCAAATGCAGCAGGTGGGAACACTAGCCAACCAGCTGTTTGAGGGCTTTTTGCAGTCTGATCAGTTTAAGGCGCTGTCGCCCGAAGATCTTAAGGACGCGTCAAAGCTCTCTGCCGCATTCTCGACGTATCTTGAGAATGATGACACAGCTCAGCAAATCCTGGCCCAGCTCAAAGCGCTCGGCGGCGATGCCCTGGCCGAGCGTCTGCAGCAGGTGATGAGCGACTATGTGCAAAAGCAGCTGGCTCCGTATCTGCAGCAGGCTATGGATCAGGTGATGAAGGCAATCAGCGAGCAGATAGCGTCGACGGTATCATCCCAGCTCAAGGCGGGCGCGGCAGGGCTTATGGACCAGATGGCGACGCAGATGTCTTCGAGTTTTGCTAACCTGGCGAGCGCCATGCGCGTGGATGCGAGTGCCTTTGCTCGTGCTATCCATTTCAACATGGACGCCGAGGACCTGAGCTCGCTCATGATGAGCTATGCCAAGGCGTCGAAGCTCACCTACGACAACAATCTGACCACGTTGGGCTATGCGGACGAGGCAGACCCCATCTCGGTCAAGATTTTCCCGCGCGACTTTGAGGCCAAGGAGCGCGTGCTCGATCACATCGACGCGTACAACAAGCAGGTCAAAGCCTCTGGCCACGATGAACAGGCAATCTCATACACCGACTACATGGGCATCATCATGGGCTCGGTGACCGACATCGTGAACACCATCAGCTTGGTGCTCATCGCATTCGTGAGTATCAGCCTGGTGGTGAGCTCCATCATGATCGGCATCATCACCTACATCAGCGTGCTGGAACGCAAAAAGGAGATTGGCATCCTGCGTGCGATCGGCGCGTCGAAGCGTAACGTGGCCAACGTATTCAATGCCGAGACCTTTATCGAAGGCCTCATTGCCGGCGTCTTTGCTGTTGTCGTCGTGGTGGCCGTGAGCTTTCCGGTTAATGCCTGGGCACTTACTGCCAAACAGGTACCCAATCTGATGAGCCTGCCCGTGCAGGATGCGCTGGTGCTCATTGCAATTTCGGTGCTGCTGACGGTTGTCGCTGGCCTGCTGCCGGCCCGCAGCGCGTCTAAGAAAGACCCCGTGGAGGCGCTGCGCTCGGAATAATCTGGCAAAGGGACTGTCCCTTTGCCAGATTTGGGAAGGGACATCCCCCTCTCCTGCGCCTAGCTCGTTTTGCCCATCAACGTGATGCGGATGCTTGGATGGGTGTACTCGTCAAACTCGTCCTCGGGATCCGTGTCAAACGAGTAATACGCTTTGATGGGGTCATCGCTCGTCCTGATGGAGATACTCTCGTAGAGCGAACCGTTCAAGAAAGCCTGCCTAAACTCTTCGGGGAGCTTTTGCGGTGCTAGGAGCTCGGGGCTCACGGTCTTGACGTCTGCGGTTTGGACGACAGAGGAAAGCTCGTCAAAGTCGAGCTCGATGCGGGCGAGGTTGTTCTCAAGGCTCGCATCGGGGTCGATTTCCGCTATGTAACTCACTTCCTTGAGCGTTCCCTTGTTGTCGAAATCCAGGTACGTATAGGTCTTCTGGGTATCGGAGTCGCCGTCGTGTAAGTAGCCGCGGACGTGATAGCCGTAATCTTGATATCGCTCGTAGGGATCATCGGCAGACACGTACTCGCATGCGGGCTCTAACGTCTTGCGGGCGATGGCGATCTGTTCGGCCGCGGCCGCGGCGTTCTCCTGCATCTCGATGTTTCCCTGCGCCAGCTGCGGGATATAGGCACCGCATACGATTGCGAGGGGCAGCGCCACAAGCGCGATGATCCACTTTTTTGCACGGGGGACAGGCAAGCCACAGGCCTCCGCCATGGCCTTTGCGTTAGCGAAGCTCTCGGTAAGCACGTCTGCTGCGGTGGCAACGGCGCCTACGGCGGCGGCGACTTCTGCCGCACCGCCCAGATTGCGTGCGGTCTCGTTGTCGCTGTTCTTGAGTAAGCGCGCGGCGGCCTGCGTACCGACAACGCCTGCGATTTGTGCCGAGCGGTCTTTCTCGGTCTGCTCGACGACGAGTCGGCACTGCATTTCCTTCCACTGCTTGCCGCGCATACCAAAGCGCGGCGCGAGCGTGCAGTAGCAGAATATGACGAGCTCGATGGCGGCGAGCACCAGGGCGGTCATCATGCCCGTCTCTTGGAAGCCTTCGTGATGAAAGACGATGTCGTCAATCATTTCGAAGGGAATAATCAAAAATGGCAGCACGAATGCCATGGCAAGCGCCGCACCGGCAATCTTGGGGTAGATGCAGTATCGCTGGATGCGCTTGCGTTCTTGTTCGGAAAGTGTAGCCATAGCCGGTCCTTGGTGTCGTGGCGGTCGTTGCGGCGCGCGGGATGCGTCAGTCTGGGCTAGCGTTGGATAAGAGCATAGAGCAAGATACTCACCGCAATGAGCAGAAGGCCGATGTCCCCAACCAAGATGAGCGCGAGCAAGGATATCTGCGACGTGGTCACGGCGTTTCTGAGCGGCAACCGGAGCGTAGACCTGCTCTGCAGCTCCTTCACTGTTTACCCTGCATCCCAAGTGCGGCGCAAGTGAGCAATAGCAAAACTTTGTCACGCGTAAAAGCAAGGAAGTCGCAAGGTCTGGGGCGGGGATGCTGGCATACGCCTCGGATACAATCGAAGCCATGCTAGAAAGAGGCTTCGATGATTAAAAAATCGTTCTTTAATCCGTTTTCGTCGCTGCTGCTTGCGCTTGCCGGCTTGGCCTTTTTGGTTGACGTCGTACCGCAGGCGCAAGGCCAGACGGGCGTGTTTGCACCTGCCGTGCTGTTTTTGATGTGGCTGGTTGGCGGCCTGGTGCGCCTGTTCTACGAAAACGAAGCCAAGCGCAGCTTCGACCGGCACATGTTCAAGGCGAACCATGCGGCCGTTTGGAAACGTGTCGACGCTTGCTGGATCCAAGTCGATGCTGACCGGCTTGTGCCCGGCGATGTGATTCGCCTGTATGCCGGCATGCTCTGCCCGGTCGATGCGGTTCTTGCTAAGGGCGACCACATCCTTGTCTCCGAATCGTCGCTTACGGGCGAGAGCGGTCAGACCACCAAGCGAGAAGGGGAGGCCGTCCGTGCTGGAACGACCATCGTCGACGGAAAGGCTTCGGCAACCGTTCTCGCTCGCGTTGCCGAGGAGCCGCCCACATCGCCGCAGCGCGCTCGGCTAGGCACGCAGTTTGGCGTTGGTGCCAGGAGCATCTGTGCCGCCCTGGTAAGGTGCATGCTCATCGTGCTGCCGTTTGTCATTATGATTCGAGGTTTTGTGCTGGGCGACTGGGCGCAGGCCCTGCTGTTTGCCCTGGGCACGGCCGTTGGCCTGGTCCCCGAGATGCTGCCGGTCGTCACGAGCGTGTGCCTTTCGGGCAGCGCGCATCGCCTTAAGAACAAACAGGTCATCGTTAAAAACGTTGACGCCATGGAATCGCTGGGTTCCATGGACGTGGTGTGCGTGGACAAGACGGGCACACTCACCGAGGACACCGCGGTGCTCGAGTACTATACCGATATCCTGGGCAACGAAAGCGAGCAAACGCTCAGCCTGGCGTATTTGGAGAGTAAGAGCCAGGGGGCGGCCGCCAACCAGCTCAACCGGGCCATTGCCGACGCGTGCGCCGCGCCCGAGTTGCGTCTCGCCGCCAAAGACCTCGCAGGCGCATTTACCCTGCACGCATCTGATCCTTTCGACCACGTCACCAAGGCTTCGGGCGTTAAGCTCGATGCCACGCCTGGGGCGCTTGGTTGCCTGGGGCTGCAGGCTCGTCCTGGCAATCACTTGACCATCGTAAAGGGCGAGGTCGAGAGTGTTTGCGCTCGTTGTGCCTGGGCCAACTTTAAAGGGGAACTCGTCCCCATGGACGCCGCGGGCCGCCAGAGCGCCTATGAGGTTGCCGAGGACATGCGTGCCGACGGCATCAAGGTCCTCGCCGTTGCCTACAGCACAACGTCTTCGGACTGGGGTGACCTGGTGCTCTGCGGCTTTTTGGGCTTTTTCGATCGACCCAAGGCAAGCGCTCGCGCCGCCGTGCGCGCGCTGTCCGACCTTTCCGTTGAGGTGCGCGTGCTTACCGGTGACTCGGCTTCGGTTGCCCGGTCAACCTGTTCGCGCCTGGGCATTCCTGCCGATAGCGTTATCACTGGCAGCATGCTCGATGCCATGGAGGAGTCCGAGGCGCTTGTTCGCGTGGGGCGTACTCGTGTGTTTGCCGAGCTCACACCCGCGCAAAAGGCTCATGTTGTCAGTCTCATTCGACTCTCTGGCCATACGGTCGGCTATATCGGCGATGGTGTGAACGATGTGCCGGCGCTTACGTCGGCAGATGTCGGCATCGTTGTGGACTCGGCGGCAGCGGAATCCAAAAAGGTTGCCGATCTGGTACTGCTCGAGCGCGACCTGGGCGTGGTCGCCGAGGGCGTCAGCGAAGGCAGGACTTCGTTCGCCAACGCTTCCAAGTACATTCGCATCGCGTCGAGTTCCAACTTTGGCAATATCTGCTCGGTTGCCGCCTCGAGTATCTTCCTGCCGTTTTTGCCGGCAACCGCCGCTCAGCTGCTTTTGCTCAACCTGTGCTATGACGCCACCTGCCTGGCGCTCTCGTGGGATAACGTCGACGATGCGGAGATCGCCCGTCCCAAGGCATGGTCGGGCAAGGGCCTCGGCAGCTTTATGCTTCACTTTGGCTTCGCGAGTTCGGCGTTTGACATCATCACGTTTGCCATTTTACTCCTGGGCGTTTGCCCCGCGGTGTGCGGTGGGTCCTTTGTCACGTTGAGTGCTGCGGGCCAGGCGGCCTTTATCGCGACCTTCCAGACCGGATGGTTACTGGAGTGCGCTTGGACCGAATCGCTCGTGCTCCTCGTCTTGCGAGCGCGGAACGTTCGCGACGGGGACCGGCCGTGTCGTCCGCTCGTGATAATGGTCGCCACCATGCTTATCGCCTCGGCCCTTCTCGCGCTGAGTCCTGCCGCGCAACTGCTCGGCCTTGTCACGCTGCCCATGTGGTATCTGGGCATCGTTGCACTGCTGAGCGTGTTGTATCTTGTTGTTGTTTCGACGATCAAGCGGGTTTACCTGTCCCGCTCGAGCAGTCTGTTCTAGGGCGGTTCTATGCGTACCAACAGAACCAACATAGCGATTACGCCGGCAGAGGCCGCCGAGCTCAGCAACGCGCTGTTCTCGTCCGGTAGCGCCGCCGCTCTCGAACTTGCACCCGTGTTTGCCGATATCGCATCGGGCGGGCTGACCGCCATAGAACTGACAGTTGCCGGCTCGCAGACAAGTGCCGCTGCGGAGCCCATCGTTATCGGCGATCTTTCCATCGATCTGGCTTCGCGCACCGTTAAAGTGTCGGGCGCGCCCGTTTCGCTCACGCCCAAAGAATTCGATATCCTGGCCTTTTTGGCGAGCAACCGGGGCACAGTCTTTAGCAAAGAGGAAATCTATCGCGCTGTATGGCAAGACGAATATCTGCTCGATGACAGTAACATCATGGCCTTTGTCCGCAAGATCCGAAAGAAGATTGAACCCGAGCCCGACAATCCCCGGTACCTGCTAACTGTTTGGGGTGTGGGCTATAAAATAGCCGAGTAACGCGTTGAATCGTCCGCTTCTATCGACCCCAAAAGCCACTCTGACAATCCTTGCCAAATCGCAAGAAAGCCGCAAGAAACCAGCCATGTGCCCGGTCTTGCGGCTTTTCTATTCTAAGGACAGTCGCAGACGCGAAGGGAAGGTGAGGACCGTGAGCGGCAGTGACAGTACCAGCAAGGCAGGGCGATGTCTGCCGGCGCAGGTCCACCTTAATGGCGGGCGTCGCGGCTAGACGGCTCTGCATCCGATCGACAGAACGGAGCAAGGCAATTGAAGAAGCTGAATATGCGCCATACGCCATCTGCAGTCCAGGCGCAAAACGAACTGATCAGGCATCGTGCAGAGGGCCGCATCCAGCATGCGGCAACTATCCCGCTGATGGACGCCATGTCCTGGGTGGGCTCGAACCTGGGTGGTCTGGACCGCGACGAGGTCGCGCACAGCGAGGCCGATAACGGACGCAACGTGGTCACGCGCGGCAAGAAAAAGTCGCTTGTCCGCAAGCTCGCGGATGCATTCGTCAATCCCTTTACGGCAATCCTGTTTTTCCTAGCCATTATCTCGGCAACGACGGACATGATATTCCCGGCGTTGTCGATGATGGGCAACACGCCGGAGGACTTTGACCCGCTGACGGTGATTATCATCACCACGATGGTGGTTCTTTCGGGCACGCTGCGCTATGTCCAGGAAGCGCGTAGCGGCAATGCGGCCGAAAAGCTGCTCGACATGATCACGACCACCGTGACGGTCACCCGCAAGGATGTCCCCAGGACCGAGATTCCCATCGACGACGTGGTGGTCGGCGACATCGTGCATCTGTCCGCCGGTGACATGATTCCCGCCGACGTGAGGATTATCGAGGCCAAGGACCTCTTTGTGGGCCAGGCCAGCCTGACGGGCGAGAGCGAGCCGGTCGAGAAGGTCCCCACGACCTGCACCGAGTCCGATTCGGCCACGTCGTTCGAGAACATTGCCCTCATGGGCAGCAGCGTGATATCGGGCAGCGCGACGGCGCTCGTCTTTAGCGTGGGCGAGCAGACCCTGTTTGGTTCCATGGCGTCGAGCCTGTCCGACGACGCTGCGGAGACGAGCTTTTCCAAGGGCGTCAACAGCGTCTCGTGGGTGCTCATCCGCTTTATGATGGTAATGGTTCCGTTTGTCTTTTTGATCAACGGCGTCACGAAGGGCAATTGGCTCGATGCCGGCCTGTTCGCCATCAGCATTGCCGTGGGTCTGACGCCCGAGATGCTGCCCATGATCGTTACCACGTGCCTTGCCAAGGGCGCGGTTGCCATGAGTAAAAAGCAGACGATCGTTAAGAACCTCAACTCGATTCAAAACTTTGGCGCGATGGACGTGCTGTGCACCGACAAGACCGGCACGCTTACGCAGGACCAGGTGGTGCTGGAGTATCACTGGAACATCGACGGCCAGGAGGATTCGCGCGTTTTGCGCCACGCCTACCTCAACAGCTATTTCCAGACGGGCTACAAGAATCTGATGGATCTGGCGATCATCAAGTGCACGGAGGAAGAGGAGCAAAACGACCCGAGTCTCACCGATCTTTCCGAGGCCTACGTGAAGGTCGATGAGGTGCCGTTCGACTTTACGCGCCGTCGCCTCACCACGGTGGTGCGCGATCGCAGCGGCAAGACCCAGATGGTTACCAAGGGCGCGGTCGAGGAAATGCTGTCGGTGTGCTCGCATGCCGAGATCGACGGCGGCGTTCATGTGCTGGACGACGAGGTGCGCGAGCGCATTCTGGCGACAGTTTCCGACCTTAATGACGACGGTTTCCGTGTGCTGGCGATTGCTCAAAAGTCCAACCCGTCACCCGCCGGTGCCTTTAGCGCCGAGGATGAGCGCGACATGGTCCTAATCGGCTACCTGGCCTTTTTGGATCCGCCCAAAGAGTCGACGGCCGATGCGATCGAGGCGCTGCGCAATCACGGCGTTGCCACCAAGATCCTGACTGGCGACAACGAGAAGGTTACGCGTACCATCTGCAAACAGGTGGGGCTGCAGGTCAACAACATGTTGCTCGGCAGTGACATCGCTGACATGGATGACGCCGAGCTCGCTCGCCGGGCCGAGGATGTGCAGGTCTTCGCCAAGCTCACGCCCGACCAAAAGTCGCGCGTCGTTTCCGTCCTGCGTGCGAACGGGCATGTGGTGGGCTATATGGGCGACGGTATCAACGACGCCTCAGCCATGAAGTCGTCTGACATCGGCATCTCGGTCGACACGGCCGTCGACGTTGCTAAGGAGTCCGCCGACATCATCTTGCTCGAGAAGGATCTGATGGTGCTCGAGGAGGGCATCGTCGAGGGGCGTAAGACCTACGCCAACATGATCAAGTACATCAAGATGACCGCGAGCTCCAACTTCGGCAACATGTTCAGCGTACTTGCCGCGTCTGCCCTGCTGCCGTTCTTGCCCATGATGAGCATTCAGCTGATCTTGCTCAATTTGATTTATGACTGCAGCTGCCTGGCGATTCCCTGGGACAACGTGGACGAGGAGTTCCTGCGCGTGCCACGTGCCTGGGATGCCTCGAGTGTCGGCAGGTTCATGATCTGGATTGGGCCCACCAGCTCCATCTTCGACTTTATGACCTACATCTTTATGTACTTTGTCTTCTGCCCCCTGTTTGTGAGCCACGGTGTACTGTTCAACGAGCTGGCGAGCGTCTACTCGGGTGCCGCGCTGGAGCAGATGCAGCTGGCCTACATCGCGCTGTTCCAGGCTGGTTGGTTCGTCGAATCCATGTGGAGCCAGACTTTGGTTATCCATATGATTCGCACGCCCAAGTTGCCGTTTATCCAGAGTCGTGCCTCGGCTCCGGTGATGCTGCTCACGATGACCGGCATTGCACTGCTCACGCTGATCCCGTTTAGCCCGCTTGGCCCCACGCTGGGTCTGGGAGCACTGCCCATCGAGTACTTCTTGTTCCTGATTCCGTGCATCTTGCTGTACATGGCGCTGGCGACGAGCCTTAAGAAGGCCTATGTCAAGCGTTACGGCGAGCTGCTGTAGTGACTTCGATGTAGAGAGGAGCGTTCACATGAACTGGGCTCAGATTTGGATCGATTTGTTTGGGACTACGGAGTGGCTTGGGCTCAACATGGGCTTTTGGGTGGCCAATGGTGTTGTCCTGGTGATTGTCATCATTATGAACGTCATCTTTTGGAGCATGAAGCCGCTGCCCAAGGACGAATAACATGCATGGGATTGCCTGCGCCGCTGTGCCAAAATAAACACTCGAATGATGTACAAATGTGACAAAGGGACGGTCCCTTTGTCACATTGATTTGAAAGTTGATGTTGATGATTCTATCGCTGGCCCCCATGGAGGGGATTACCGGGCATGTGTTCCGCCGCGTGCATGCAGAATGCTTTGGTGCGCTCGACTGCTACTACACGCCGTTTTTGCCGCCGCCGCGGGTGGGCAATCGCTTTGGCGGCAAGGCGTTTAAGGAGGTCGATCCTGCCAATAACCAGGGGCTTAACGTGGTGCCTCAGCTCATGTCCAAGAACGCGGATGAGTTTGTGTGGGCGGCACAGGTGCTCGCCGACATGGGATACCACGAGGTCAACCTCAACTTGGGATGTCCCTCGGGAACAGTCGTTGCCAAGGGCAAGGGTTCGGGTTTCTTGCGCAACCTGGATGAGCTCGAGGTGTTTTTGAGCGACGTGTGCGAGCGCTCACCACTGCCGGTGTCGGTAAAGACCAGGCTGGGGCTTGAGAGCGATGCTGAGTACGAGCGCGTGCTCGATCTCTACTGTCGTATGCCGCTTGCCGAGCTGATCGTGCATCCGCGCGTGCAAAAGGATCGCTATACGGGCTCGCCGCGCAAAGAGTATTATGGCGAGACGCTTGAGCGGGCGCCGTTCCCGGTAGCCTATAACGGCGACATTTTTGACCTCGAGGACATGGATGCGCTGGTTGCTGCCTATCCCGACACGCGCCATGTAATGCTGGGCCGCGGTCTGCTTGCAAACCCTGCGCTGGCACGCATGGTAAACGGCGGCCCTGCCGCCACCGTCGCCGAGCTGCAACGTTTCCATGACACGCTGTTCGCGGCCTATGCAGAAGAGATTGGCGGCAACGCGGTCTTTCGCATGAAGGAGTGGTGGTTCTACGCCAAGTGCGCTTTCGCCGATCCCGCCACCGTCCATAAGATCGTGCGCAAGACCAAGAAGGTCGACGAATACCGCGCCGCCGTCGACCGCGTCTTCCGCGAGCAACCGCTCGCATCCGCAGCCCGCTTCCGCGGCTAGTTAGACATCGGGGACGTTCTTTAGCGACTAGGCATTTAAGAACGTCCCCGATGACTACCCGCAAAAGCTGTACACCAGCATCCAAAGATGTCGAAAAATGTCGACTTTGGATGCTGGTGTACATGTTTGGGTCGTATGGGTTGGGGCCCTGGACGGACAGAGCGTGCGTACTAGAGCAGGTTTTCCTGCACCCACGCGATGATGTCGCTCGATTCGTAGAGTGGTTTGCCGTCGATGAACAGGCAGGGAACCTGGCGTTTTCCGCCGACGGCGATGAGTATCTGTTCGGCATCGGAATCGGTCGAGATATTGCGCTCGGGAATGGTCACGCCGTTATCGGCCAAAAAGTGCTTGACCTTTAAGCAATACGGGCAGCCGGTCATAACGTACAGCGCGAGCTCGTGATTAGTAGCCATAGGTCTCCAATCGGTTGAGGTTTTGATTGAAATACCCAAAGCCGCCGCGGTCTATGCGCGCGTCAACGAAGACTCGATGGCCTGGACCAGAAACGCCGTGGCTCCGGTGGCTCAGGGCTTGTCGTAGTAGTCAACAAAGCGCTGGTCGGCAAGATAACCGTGGGCGAGGCCCAGGTACGCCTCGTCTTGGGGCTCGCATCCCCAGTTGAGAGCAATCCAGCGACGATGCATCGCGACAAGCTTACGAGCCTCGTTGCTCTCTGGGTCGCCAATGCCCATGGCAATCGAGAGCTGGCCCAGAATAGCGCGTTCAAGTTCCTTCATGTCGTTCCATGTCTCGGGGTCCATGTCCAGCAACGCTTCGTTTGCTGCATCGATAGCCTCATCGCCGTAGCGCGCCCGCGCCTCGGCACCGTAGCGCGCCTCGTTTTCCTGCACGGTGCGCCAGCGCTCCAGTTGCGGCAGGACGGCGCCCATGAGCGAGACGGCTTCGTCGAGCGACATGCCGGTGTTTTGTGCCAGGCGCGGGGCACAATCCTCAATCATTGCCTCCATGGTGGTGTCATAGGTGTACTTGCCGTGGTCGTAGCACCACTTGCAGTAATGATCGGTCGCGGTGCCCGTGGCATCGGTGCCGCAGTCGTCGGGCGTGAGTATCATGCCGCAGCTCTGGCAATAGTGCTCAGGCATTTCGAGCAGGTGGGACAGCGGTTCTCCGGTTACGGCGGCGATGAGCTTCATCATGTCGATGCCCGGTGTGACCTCGCCGCGCTCCCACCGGCTGATGGCCTGGCGTGTGACGAAGAGCTTAGCGGCAAGCTGCTCTTGGGTAAGGTGATGGGCGCGACGGACAGCAATGAGCTTTTCTGCAAAGGCCATAGCGGCTCCTTTCTGCTGGTTGATGGCTTAAGCATACGCGGCGGCAGGCGCCCTTCCAAGCAACCGTTGGTTGCACGACGGGGGACCGCGGCGAAGAATTGCGCGCAACGCCCCACGCCTCCATGCCGTACAATGACCGGCATGGAACCTATCGCACGCATACATACCGACCTGCCGCAGAAGTTCGGCATTCCGCGCAACAGCTTTTTGGCGCCCCATCTGCAGGGACGAATCTTTTTTGAGCCGGAATTTGCCTCCAATGCAGCGGTTGAGGGCCTGGACTCCTTCTCTCACCTGTGGCTGCTGTGGCGCTTCGAAAACGGAACGCCCGGCGGCACGGCTAAGGATATTGCCGTCGACGCTAAAACGCAGGACAGGTCCGGCACCAACGCAAAATGGTCGAAAACCGTGCGCCCGCCGCGTCTGGGCGGAGCCGAACGTGTGGGAGTGTTTGCCACGCGCAGTCCGTTTCGCCCTAATCCCATCGGGCTCACCTGCGTCAAGCTTGATTGCGTGGAGCTTACCGACGATGGCCCCATCATCCATGTGTTGGGGGCCGACCTGCGCGATGGCACGCCCATCTACGATATCAAGCCTTACATTCCATTTGCCGACTGTCACCCGGATGCGACGGGCGGCTGGATTGAGGATGCTCCGTGGCAAGAGCTCGATGTTGAGTTCCCGCAAGCGCTGCAGGATATGGTCCCGCCCGCAAAGCTCCCCGGCTTGGTCGAGGTCCTTTGCCAAGATCCACGCCGCGCAGGCAGCAAGCACGAGCCAAACCGCGTTTATCACTTGGCTTACGCCGGGCTCGACATATCGTTTGCGGTCGATGAAACCCAGCTAACCGTAGTTGCCGTCAACGACGCGCAAGACTAACCAGCCATTCGTCCGTACCCGTCAAATTAAGCGCCAAACCCCGCGCCAAAACCGCCCACGCTGGTGGACAATAACGCCTACCAAAACAATCAACTTTGCACGGGGGCTCAGCATGAAATACGACTTTAGCTCGCTTATCGACCGCCACGGCATGGACTCTATCGCTGTTGACTCTTGGGGTGAGATCCCCGGTATGGCCCCGAACGCACCCGACGAGGGCTTCGACCGCATCCCCATGTGGGTGGCCGACATGAATTTTGCCACGGTGCCCACGGTCCAGGAACACATCATTCAGCGTGCCCAGCACCCCATGTTTGGCTACTTTAACCCGCGCGCTGAGTACTTCGATCGCATCATCGAATGGCAGAACCGCCGCAATGGCGTCGAAGGTTTGAGCCCTGAACATATCGGCTACGAAAACGGCGTGCTGGGCGGCGTCGTGTCGACGCTGCGCGCGTATGTCCAGCCGGGCGATGCGGTGCTGGTCCACAGCCCTACCTACATCGGCTTTACCAAGTCCATTGAGGCCGCGGGCTATCACATTGTCCACAGCCCGCTTAAGCTTGACGACCAGGGCGTGTGGCGTATGGACTTTGAGGACATGGAGCACAAGCTCGCCCAAAACCACATCCATGCCGCGGTGTTCTGCTCGCCGCACAATCCCTGCGGCCGCGTATGGGAACGCGACGAGATCGAGCGCGCCATGGACATCTATCGCCAGCACGATTGCGTGGTGATTTCGGACGAGATTTGGTCCGATATCATCCTGCCGGGGCACAAGCACATCCCGACGCAGTCGGTGAGCGAGGATGCCCGCATGCGCACGGTTGCCCTCTATGCGCCGAGCAAGACGTTTAACCTGGCGGGCCTTGTCGGCAGCTACCACATTGTCTACAACGAGACGCTGCGTGACCGCATCTGCGCCGTGTCCAACAAGACCCACTACAACGAGATGAACGTCCTCTCCATGCATGCGCTTATCGGTGCCTACCAGCCGCAGGGCTATGAGTGGGTGGACGAGCTCAATCAGGTGCTTGCCGGCAATATCGAGTACTTCTGCAATTACGTGGACGAGCATTTTGAGGGCGTGTCCTATTCACGTCCGCAGGGCACGTACATGGTGTTTCTGGACTGCACCGAGTGGTGCCGAGAGCATGGCCGCGATATTCAGTGGTTGCTCGATGAGGGGGCACGCGTGGGCGTGGGGTATCAGGACGGCCGCCCGTTCCACGGACCCTGCCACATTCGCGTGAATCTGGCGCTGCCGCTTTCGCGCGTAAAGGAAGCGTGCGACCGCCTGGACCGCTACGTTTTTAATGCACGGTAAGTGAGCACTGCATGCGGGGCCTTCTGCCAAGTCGGCTGGAAGGTCCCACACGGTAAAGCGCCTGTAACAATTGGGCACTCGTGTGGTTTTGTTTGCTATTATCTTTAACCATTTCAGTCTGTAAACAGGATCGTATGGAGCTCGATGAAAAGATCCCGTCGCTCGGTTGCCATTTCGTTGTTTGTTGCGCTTGCAGTGGCGAGCGTCTTTGTCGTAGCGATAGCTGGCTGCTCCGGGTCGAATGACGGAGCCTCGACGTCTGCATTAGAAGGTCTGGACGCCTCGCAAGTCAAAGACGACGACCTTAAGACGCTCAACGTCGGCAGCGACCTCTATCCACCGTTTGTGTATACCGACGAGTACGGCGATATCGTTGGCCTGGATGTCGAGATATTGACCGAGGCTTTGACTCGCATTGGTTACAAGCCAAAGTACCAGCTGATCGATTGGGAAAAGAAGAACGAGCTACTGGCGAGCGGCGAGCTCGATTGCGTCATGGGCAGCTTTAGTATGACGGGTCGCGAAAACGAGTATCGTTGGGCCGGCCCGTACCTTGCGAGCCGCCAGGTGGTCGCGGTCGATCCCCAGAGCGATATCTACACGCTTGCCGATCTTGAGGATAAGGTCGTGGCGGTTCAGTCCACCACCAAGCCCGAGGACATTTTGCTCAATCGCACAAATGAAAACGTTCCGCAGATCAAAGAGCTCTACTGCTTTTCGGACCGCTCATACCTGAACCCGGCGCTCGTCGAAGGTCTGGTCGACGCCATCGCCGCGCATGAGTCCTCGCTGCTCACCTACGAAAAAGACTATGGTGTGACGTATCGCATCTTGGATGAGCCGCTGCTAGAGGTTGGTTTGGGCACCGCTTTCGATATCAACGATACGCGCGGCATCGACGTCAAGCTCACCCGTGCCTACCAGGAAATGCTAGCCGACGGCACCATGGAATGCCTGGTGTCAAAGTATTTTGATGACCCTTCGCCATTTTTGAATATGGAGGGTCTGTCATGATCGATGCGCCCGACCACGCCGCTCAGGAGCGGGGCAATCGTTCGGCAGGGGCATGGCTCCTTGTCGCTCTGCTGGGGATAGCGCTCTCGGTTGCTGCCGGCATGATGAGCTACGGTTACACGACGGCCCAAGCCGAGCAGCGCTTTGCCGACGTTGTCGATTACGTGGCGACGCAGAGCCTTTCCTACGATGCATTCAACAGCGCCTATACGACCAAAAACCTGATTCGCGTTATGGAGATTGCCGGAGAGGCAGCGCGCGATATGGAGCGCGACGGTTCGGTGGATAACACAAGGCTGGAGCAATACGCCGACCAGTTCAACGTGAGCGCGCTGATTGTGACGGATGCATCGGGCAATTTGGTGTCCGAGTCCTCGACGGGCGATGTGGGCTACGGGTCGCTCGCTACGTATCTCAAGGAAGCGCCCGTGCTGGAGGTGGCAACTCATCCGCTTAAGTCCTATACCGCCCGCATTACGCTTTCGGATGATTCGGTTGCAGACATTGGTTGCGTGACCCGGCGGGATGGCGAGGGTATCGTTATCGCGGTAAGGCATCAGAGCGCGAAGGCGGTTGCAAGCAATACGCTCAAACTGCAGAGTTTGCTCGGTGGTTATGAGACCATCGACAGCGGCAATATCGTGATCGAAAGCGACGGCAAGGTCGTTGCGACCAATGCCGTTGAACCCACCATATTGGGCGTGTTTGATCTGCCTGCGACGGATGTCTTCATTGTCGACGGTATAAAGGATCGATGCCCGGCTGGTAAGGTCAGATTGGTTAACGCCAACGGCGAGTGGTATTTGGGCACATTTGGAAAAGCGCGCGGGTTCTACGTGTACACCTATGCCTCGGCGCGGCGTTACTTTGAGGTCGTCGCGGCTGTTGCTGCCGGCGTGCTGGTGCTCTACAGCGGTGTTGTAGCCGTTGTCGTGATGGTGCGTCGCCGCGCTGATCGTCGACGTTTGACGGACTTGCTGCAGCAGGAGCGCGACTATGGCGACAAGCTGGCAAAGGCAGCGCGTGAGGCCTCGTCTGCCAACTCTGCAAAGACGGAGTTTTTGCGCCGCATGAGCCACGATCTGCGCACGCCCATCAACGGCATTCGCGGCATGGTCGAGGTCGGCGATGCCAATGCGGACGATCTGCAAAAGCAGACCGAGTGCCGCTCAAAGATCTGGACGGCATCGGGACTGCTGCTCGACCTTGCCAACGAGGCGCTCGATATGAGTCGCCTGGAGAGCGGGCAGGTCGACCTGAACCTCGTGCCCATAAATTTGGTGGCCCTCAACTGTGAAGTGCGCGATATTCTGGAGCGCCAGGCCGAGGAGCGTCTGGTGACAATTATCTGCGACCAGCAGACGCTTAATCATCCCTATGCGCGGGTGAGCGTGACGCACCTCAAGCGTTTGTTGCTCAATATTGCCGGCAATGCCGTCAAGTACAACCGCCAGGGCGGCTATGTCCGCCTGGTGTGCCGCGAGGTGGAGCCAGCGGATGGCGTCCCCGTCTATGAATACACGATCGCCGACAACGGTATTGGCATGAGCGAGGAGTTCCAAAAGCACCTCTACGAGCCGTTTTGCCGCGAGGAGCAGCAGGTGGAAGGCGCTTCATCGGGAACTGGCCTGGGTGCGCCTATCGCAAAACAGCTGGTCGAGCTTATGGGCGGAACCATGAGCTTTACGAGTGCCTTGGGGCAGGGGACGACGTTTACCATCCGCCTGCCGTTTGAGAAATGCAAGCGCTCCGAGATTCCTCAGGCAGTTCGCGCGGATGCGGGCGATGGCGATGCGCTCCAGGGCTTGCACGTTTTGCTCGTAGAGGATAACGATCTGAATGCCGAGATCGCGCAGTTTACGCTCAGCCGTGCCGGTGCCGTCGTGACGCATGCTAAGGATGGCGAGTCTGCCGTTGAGGCGTTTGCCGCAAGCGCACCGCACGAGTACGACGTGGTGTTGATGGACATCATGATGCCTGGCATCGATGGCCTTGAGGCCACGCGTCAGATTCGAGCACTCGATCGCGAGGATGCCGCGACCACGCCGATTATCGCCGTGAGTGCCAACGCCTTTGCCGACGACCGCAGGCTTTCGCGCGAGGCGGGCATAAACGCGCACCTGAGCAAGCCTGTGAGCTCGCAAGAGGATCGCGTCGAAAATGTTGGTGTAAGGGTGACGCCCTAGCGCCCGTTTAACGAAGAACGGCCTTCGTCCTAGAATCTGAAATCACCACAACAACAGGT
>JAHAAK010000017.1 GCA_018376905.1 Collinsella sp.
ACGGGCCGATACTCAAAGCCCATTGTGGCATCCCGAGCCCGCGGAAAGAAGCTGCGCCGCGGGGGGAGGCGGCCCAAATGGCTTTCTCATATCGTCTTGCGTTGTATACACGTTGTGCTTTGGGACCTACCTCCCCCGTATGTGCTCTTACTCTTTGGCTGTATTTTGAGTCCTTCTAGTGTATTTGAGCGATAATTACTCGCATTGGCGTTAGGGAGGGCTTGATGTTTACCGTATTTGTCTTGGGCAATATTGCTTCGGGTAAGTCGACGGCCTGCCGCTATTTCGAATCTCGTGGCGCTATGCTTATCGATCTGGATGAGCTTGCAAAATCTCTGTATGTGCCGGGCTCTGATATCGTCAATGCTCTCGCGGATGAATTCGGTTGGGACATTTTGGATGAGGAAGGCGGCATTCGCCGCAGTATCCTCGCTTCTCGAGCTTTCGCTTCTCCTGATTCGGTCGCACGGCTCAATGGCATCGTGCATCCCGTTCTGATTGAACAGCTTTCGCTTAGGATTCTCGATCCGGTTTGTTGTACGGTTTCATCTCCCCGTTATCCCTTTGCGGTGGTCGAGGTTTCAGCTCCGACTGGTTTTGAGGATGCATTTGGCTTGGCTGATGAAATTCTGGTCATTAGCGCCCCTTTGTCAGTTCGTCGCGAGCGCGCTATTCAACGTGGCATGGAGCCATCTGATTTCGATGCCCGTTCTGCTTGCCAGCCCGATGAGTCTGCGCTGTGCAATCTCGCTACAACGGTGATTGATAATTCGGCAGCCGATAATTCGCTCTTTGAGCAGCTTGACTCATGGCTTGCATGCCACGGGTTTATAGATACTCCGGATAAGGAGGAGGCCGATGCCTAAGGCACGTTTCTTTACGTGGTATCGCGTGGCGCCACTTGCCGTTGTGTTCGTCTTCGGCCTTATTTCGCTCGTCTACTCGTGTGCTCCTGCCGCTTTCTTTAAGCCGCTGTATCCGATTGACTACGAGGCGTATGTAAAGCAATCCAGTATTTCGCATAATCTGGATCCGTATCTGGTGTGCGCTGTCATTAAGTCGGAATCGAATTGGGATCCCGAGGCCGAGTCGAATCAGGGTGCTCAGGGATTGATGCAGCTGATGCCCGAGACTGCCCAGGACATGATCGCCAAGGGCCTTGTCGACGGTGGCGAGTATTCGGCCGACAACCTTAACGATCCGGCTACGAATATCGAGTTTGGCTGTGCGTATCTTTCGTATCTTCTAGCGTATTTTAACGGGTCGACGGATAGTGCCATCGCCGCCTATAACGCCGGTATGGGCAATGTCGACGGATGGGCGCAGCAGAACACGTCACTCCATAATGCGATTACCTTCCCTGAAACTCAGGCTTATCTGATTCGCGTCAATAATGCCTGGGTTCGATATAAGACTCTCTATCCCGATCGGTTCGTATAGGACTAAGCCCACCGCCTGCGTATACTGCAGATGTACGAGTTAGGAGTATCCATGGCGGAATTTGAAGTAGAACGCGTTGGTGGTGAACTTAAGCGCTTTGGCGTTGAGGGCGCTGATGTGCCGTTTAAGGTCGTGTCTCCATACGAGCCCGCTGGTTCCCAGCCTAAGGCCATTGAGTCACTTGTGCGGGGCGTGAGGGACGGAGACCGCTATCAGGTTTTGCTGGGCGTGACTGGTTCGGGCAAGACCTTCACGATGGCAAAGACTATTGAGGCCCTGGGAAAGCCGACGCTGGTCATGGCCCCCAATAAAACGCTCGCTGCTCAGCTTGCGAGCGAGCTCAAAGAGTTCTTTCCCAACAACGCTGTGGTCTACTTCGTCTCGTACTACGACTACTATCAGCCCGAGGCGTATGTGCCGCAAAGCGATACATATATCGAGAAAGACTCCTCGATTAACGAAGAGGTCGAGATGCTGCGCCATCAGGCGACCGCGTCACTGCTCTCTCGACGTGATGTGATCGTTGTCGCATCGGTCTCGTGTATCTATGGCATTGGCTCTCCTGAGGACTATGCGGGTCTGGCTCCAAACGTCGACAAGAAGGTGCCGCTCGAGCGCGATGACTTTATCCATGCACTTATCGACATTCAATATGATCGCAATGACTATGACCTGGCACGTGGCACGTTCCGCGTGCGCGGCGATGTTGTTGACGTGTATCCGCCTTATGCCGAGCATCCGTTGCGGTTTGAGTTCTTTGGCGACGAGGTCGAGCTGATTGCCGAGATCGATGAGGTCACCGGTGAGATGCTTCGTGAGTACGAGGCCATTCCCGTATGGCCGGCATCGCACTACGTGACCGAGAAGCCGAAGGTCAAGGCGGCTCTGAAATCGATCAGCGAAGAATGCGAGAAGCGCGTGGCGGAGCTCAAGGCGACCGACAAGTTGCTCGAGGCGCAGCGTCTGCAGCAGCGTACCGATTATGATCTTGAGATGCTCGAGACGATGGGCTTTTGCAACGGCATCGAGAACTACTCGCGTCATCTGGACGGTCGCAAGCCGGGTGAGCCGCCGTTTACCCTAATCGATTACTTTCCCAAGGATATGCTCTGCATCATCGATGAGAGCCATGTGACGGTGCCGCAGATTCGCGGCATGCACGAAGGTGACCGCTCGCGTAAGGTGACGCTGGTGGAACACGGTTTTCGCCTGCCCTCGGCGCTCGATAACCGCCCGCTTCGTTTCGATGAGTTTGAGGCAAGGATCCCCCAGTTTATCTATGTTTCGGCCACGCCGGGCGACTACGAGCTGCGGGTGAGCCAAAACGACGTGGAGCAGATTATTCGTCCGACCGGCCTGCTCGACCCCAAGATTGACGTGCGTCCAGTTCGCGGTCAGATTGACGATCTTGAGGACGAGATTCGCGAGCGCGTTGCCCGCAAGGAGCGCGTGCTGGTGACCACGTTGACCAAACGCATGGCCGAGGACCTGACCGACCATCTACTTGATGCGGGCATTAAGGTCAATTACATGCACTCTGATACGGCGACAATGGACCGTGTCGAGATCCTGCGAACGCTGCGCGAGGGCAAGATCGATGTTCTCGTTGGCATCAACCTGCTCCGCGAGGGCTTGGATCTTCCCGAGGTCTCACTGGTGGCAATTCTCGATGCCGATAAGGAAGGCTTCTTGCGCAACCGCCGTTCGCTGATTCAGACGATTGGCCGTGCGGCCCGTAACGCCGATGGCGAAGTCATCATGTATGCAGACGTTGTGACCGATTCGATGAAAGAGGCCATCGAGGAGACGCAGCGCCGTCGCGAGATTCAGATGGCATATAACGAAGAACATGGCATTGTGCCCAAGACAGTGCGCAAGGCCATCAACGACATCTCAAGTTTTATTGCCGAGGCCGAAAAAACTGTGGCCTCCAAGGGACGCTCGAAGGGCGACTCTCTTGGCCATGGCGCATTCTATACGCCCGATGAGTCGGGCGAGGGCGGTGTGCCGGAAACGGTGGCGCCCGAGCAGACACTTGCGGAGCAGTTGGAAGAACTGCCGCATGACGAGCTTGTGCGGATCGTCGAAACCATGGAAGAGGATATGCGTAACGCTTCTGCCGCTATGGACTTTGAGGAGGCGGCGCGCCTGCGCGATGTTGTCGTTCAGATTCGGGCGATGCTCGAGGGTGCGTCTGAGGACGAGACGATCGAGCGCTTACGCTCGCAGGCCCGCAAGGGTTCCACGTTCGCATCGGGCAGAAAACGCCAGGGTGCACGGTTTAAGAAATAGCCGCGAACAGGCCCCGAGTTCCCTGTGGAGCTCGGGGCCTATGTCTTTTGCGCGCTGGAATTTGTGCGTTAGAGGTCTGCGATCAGGGCTTCAGCACAACGGATGCCGTCGGTGGCCGCGCTCATGATGCCGCCGGCATATCCAGCTCCCTCACCACAAGGGTAGAGGCCCGGGGTCGACACGGCATGGCACGTTCGGTCTCGGGTGACAGTGACCGGTGAGCTCGAACGAGTCTCCACGCCGGTAAGAACGGCATCGGGACGGTCGTAGCCTCGTAGCTTTTTTCCGAGTAGGGGAAGTCCCAGGCGGAGCGACTCGACGATATGCTGCGGTAGGGCTTCGTCAATTGCCGTCCAGATCACACCGAGCGGATAGGTGGGCTTTACCTTTCCGGGCGCCTTGCTGGCGCGTCCTGCGAGGAAATCTCCGACGAGTTGTGCCGGTGCGTTCCAGTTGGAACCGCCCAGGCGATAGGCGGCCGCCTCGCAGGCACGCTGGAGCTCGATGCCGGCGAGCGGGTCATCGTTGGGAAGGTCCTCAGGCGTGACGTTAACGAGCAGGGCGGCATTTGCGTTGCGTCCGTCGCGGGCATTGAGACTGGCCCCGTTGACGCACAGATGGCACGGTTCTGAAGAGGCGGCAACAACCTGTCCGCCGGGGCACATGCAAAACGAGAACACGCTGCGGCCGTTGGGAAGATGGGCGACGAGCTTGTAGGGGGCTGCCCCGAGCGCTGGATGTCCCGCCGAGGCTCCATATTGGGCTCTGTCGATGTCGCGTTGCGGATGCTCGATGCGAACGCCCATGGCAAAGGTCTTTTGTGCGAGGGCCACGTTGTGGTCCTTAAGGAGCTCAAAAATATCGCGAGCAGAATGCCCGCAGGCGAGGATGAGGTGCTTTGTCTCGATTGACTCGTAAGCGGCGTCTTGGGACGATTGGACATCAATGCCGGTGATGGCGCCAGACACGTCGATGCGAATGTCGACGAGCTTCGTTCGATAACGGACGACACCTCCGAGCTGCTCGATGCGCTGGGATATAGCGGTGACAACCGTGGGAAGGATGTCGGAGCCAATGTGCGGCTTGGCATCCCACAGAATATCGCGGGGCGCACCCGCCTCGACGAAGGTTTCGAGGATAAGGCGATGGGCGGGATTTTTTGTTCCCGTATTGAGCTTGCCGTCCGAGAAGGTCCCCGCGCCGCCCAGACCAAACTGAATATTGCTCTCGGGGTCGAGGATGCGCTCCTTTAGAAAGAGGTCGATCGCCTGCGAGCGGCGAAATGCCGGGTCGCCGCGCTCGATAAGCAAGGGCTTAAGACCTGCTTCGGCGAGCGTGAGCGCAGCGAAAAGGCCGGCGCATCCGGCGCCGACAACGACAGGGCGTTCTTGAGGTGCGTCGGAGACGGGGGAGGGGAATGAAGGCTCATCGTCTTCTATCGCGCGTACGCGCGAGCGGTCACGCTCGGCAACGCTGTCGACCGCTTCTTGCTCGAGGTGGGGACTAGTCAGCTCAACACGAAAGCTCAGGATAAAATGGACGTCTCGTTTTTTGCGAGCGTCGATTGACTTGCGGTGGAGCTCGATGGACTTGATCTCGGAGTCCTTGCAACGTAGGACGCGCTTGGCGACTCGCTTGCCAACAATGAGACAGGCATTTTCATCGCCGGCTTCATCGAGCGACGCGTTGACTTGGGTGATTTCGATCATCGAGGTCTCCTTAGAGGCAAGAAAGAGGCCGTCCGGTATTCCAGACGGCCCGAATGCGTTTTTGATTATAGACTGAGCGGCTACAGGCTGCTTGCAGCGCGAATGCCCGAGAGCCAGGCCCACGCAAGGTTAAAGCCTCCGCAATCGGCGTCGATGTCGAGCGCTTCGCCGCAGACGTAAAGCGGGGCGTCGACAACGCTGCACGCGCGTAGACTGGGTGTTGAGATGCTCTCGACAGATACGCCACCACGCGTGACCTGCGCCGAGCGCTCCTCGGCTGTTCCCTCGACGAGCAACTTAAAGTGCTTGAGGACCGAGACCAGGTGGATGACATCGTTGGAGCCTGGATGGCACTGCTCGAACGCCGTGCAGACGACGCGGGAGAGTTGCGGGGCGAGCATGCCGTCGAGCCAACGGGGATCGCGGGGCGAAAAGCCGCCGAGCAGCTCAACGCGTCGGTTGAGCATATCGAGCAGCTTGTCTTTGGAGAGGTCGGGGAAAACGTCGAGCAGGATCGTATCGCCGCGCTGGATACGACGGGAGAGGTTGAAGACAGCGACGCCCGAGATGCCGAAGGCTCGAAACAGGACTTCACCGTCTTCGTGCCAGAGCTCACTATGGTTACGGGTGAGCGTCAAGCGGGCGCGGACGCGCAGGCCATCCAACGTCTTGAGTGCCGTCCGATCGCCGACGACCGTTGCCGATACGGGGCAGAGGATGGGGCGCAGCGAAGTGAGGGGGAGGCGAAACGTATCGGCGATACCGGTGGGGTTGCCGCCCGTGGCGATAATTACGGCATGTGCCTGCAGGGCCTCGTTCTTGCGAGGGACATCGGCGAGCGCTTTCCGAAGCGAGCGGAGCTCCGATTTTCGGTCGTCGTGCTTTTTTGCCTTGAGCACCCGCGCTGGACGGTCTATTTGGAGTGCCCAGCCTTCGGAAGCTTTGTGCGCCGAGGCAACGTTGGCTCCGCAGATTAAGGTGATACCTAGGCGGTCGCAAACGTTGAGAAGCGCGTCGCGCACCGATTCAGCGCGAAGGGAGCGCGGGTACAGCCGGCCTTCCTCGGAGGTTGTCATGATACCCAGCGAGGAGAAGAAACCCATAAGCTCTTGTTCGGGCTGGGGGCCCATGACGGATTCGACGAATGCGGGGTGGTTATACCGCTGAGGATCAATCGATTCGTTGGAGAGGTTGCAGCGGCCGTTACCGGTCGCAAGGAGCTTAAGGCCACAGGCGACATCGCGCTCAACGATGCAGACGCTTTTGCCAGCGCGTGCGGCCGTAATGGCAGCGGCGAGGCCTGAAGCCCCGCCGCCGATTACCAGGACGTCATAGAAGGCGCTCGCGTTCACTTAGGCCTCGTCGGTCTCGTGCGGGGTAATGGCCTCGACGGCAGAGACTGCCTTGGGCAACATGTCATCGGGCAGCGCGGTCTCGACCTCGCCCTTATCGCAGGCCTCGGCGAGTGCCGGATTAATGGGAAGCTGGCCCAAGATGTCGAGGTTATAGCGATCTGCGACCTCGGGGAGCTTGCTCTTGCCAAAGACCTCAATCTTCTTGCCGCAGTCGGGGCACTCAATATAGCTCATGTTCTCGACAATGCCCAGAATGGGGACGTTCATCTTCTCGGCCATGTTGACCGCCTTGGCGACGATCATCGAGACCAGATCCTGCGGGCTCGTGACGATGACGATGCCGTCGACGGGCAGCGACTGGAAGACGGTGAGCGCGACGTCGCCTGTTCCCGGAGGCATGTCGACCAGCAGGTAGTCGATGGGGCCCCACGAGGTCTCGCTCCAGAACTGCCTAATGGCGCCTGCGATGACCGGACCGCGCCAAAGGACGGGGTCGGTCTCGTTTTGGAGCAGCAGGTTGGAGCTCATGACCTTGACGCCGTGCTCGGAGATTTCGGGCAGCATAAGGTTGCCAAGGGCATGGACGTGGCGTCCGCTCATACCGAACATCTTGGGGATGGAGGGACCGGTGATGTCGGCATCGAGGACGCCGACCTTGTGGCCGTGACGGGCAAGCTCGGTGGCGATGGCACCGGTGACAAACGACTTGCCGACACCGCCCTTGCCGGAAAGCACGGCGATGACGCGTTTGACCTCGGACAGCGTGTTCTCCTCAAATTGCGACGGCGACGTTTGTCCGCCGGCGGCCTGTGCGTGCTCGCAACCCATGTATGACTCCTTTGTATATGTTGGGGCCGGGGCCCCGTGATGTGACACGAGCGTCATTGTACCCTCGTTTGCGAGCGGGAGTCATTTGCGATGCATTTGGGCCGAGCGTGCTTGCAATACGATGGGTCCAAGCGAATGGGCGGGCTTACTGAACTTTGCTGGCAAACTCGAGGTATTGCATGCGCTGCAGCTTGTCGATCGTCGAGGCGTATGGGCTGCCTTCAGATTCCAAGTCGTAGCGCAGCCCGTCGGCACCAAGGTAGCCGGCGACATTGATGGTGGGCACATCTGACCTTGTTGCAAGCAGGGCCTTTTGATAGTCGGTGAGCGGGGCGCCGATCTTATTAAGGGTAATGGCTGCAATCTCGTTTGCCCCGACGGTGTCGTAGACGTTGAGCTCGGTATTGCCGGCGATTTCATAGTTAGCCCAGACGAAATAGGTCGACTGATAGATACGGAAAGCGTGGCTTGCCGTATCTTCCTGAGGGTACAGCTCATCGTTGAGAGTCGTTGCGGCGCTCGGCTGATGGTCGCCAAAAAAGACAAGGACAACCGGTCTGCTGATATTGCGGAGCTCGTTGATAAAATACTCGAGGTCCCGGTCGGACGCGTTGATGCAGGTAAGATAGGTGTTGAGCGCGCTATTGGCGCCCTCGCTGGCTCCCTCGACCCAATAGTTTGTCAGCTCTTCGGCGGGAACGGTGCCATAGTCGTAGCCGCCGTGATTTTGCATCGTGACGTCAAAGATGAACTGCGGCGCTTCGTCGGTTCTAAGCAGGTCGAGTATCTTGTCGTAGGTGGCGTAGTCGCATACGCCGGCATGGTAACAGGGCGCACCTTCGAAATCGCCGATTGAAAGAAAGTCCCCAAAGCCCAGCTGCTGATAGATCTTATCTCGATGGTAGTTGACGGGGTTTTGCGGGTGCATAGCGGTAGCGGTATACCCAAGCTCTTTAAGGTCCTTTGCCAGGCTGTTGACGCCATTCATCTGATACAGCTGATAGGGGATCTTGCCTAATCCGACAAAGGCCGTTGTCGCTCCGGTCAAAAATTCGAATTCGGAGTTTGCCGTTCCGCCACCGGTGACCGAAGCGAGCATGGTGCCGCGAACAAGTGTGTCGGGAAGCGAGTTGTAGAATGCGGGGCCGGTGTACCCGGCCGCCTGGAGCTGCTCAAAGCACGAAAGGTCGCTAAAACTCTCGTTCATGACGGCAACAATCGTCGGCTTGATTTCATTGAACTGGGCAACGGCAGCCGCGCGCTGCTCGCTCGAGCCATACGTGCTGTCGTAGGCGGCGGCGAGCTCCTGCTCGATGCTCTGCGCCTCATCGGGCGTATAGCCTTCGGGCTTCTCAATGGGCAACTCGTTGGCCATTTCGGTGAACGAAGTGATAAAACCCTGAGACGTATATGTGGTGATGGGCTGCCAACGGTCAAATCCAAAATCCAGCGCCTGCTCCAAGTCGATGCTGGAAAAGCCCGAGAGCTCCACAACGGTCACTAGCAGAAAAGCGCAGAGGTTAGCGGCGATTGCGGGGAAGACATGGGTGGGCGTACGGAGCTTTCGCGGTCGGATAAGCGAAAGAAGCCCCAGGGAAATCTCCAGCAGGGCGAGAGAGGTTACGATTCCGGCGGTAAAGGTAAACTCGTATCCCTCGCTCACTTCCATTGCGGTGCCGAGGGCCAAGATATCGCTTGGCAGGATGGCTTCGCCTTTAAACGTTATGACGAAGTGCTCGGCAATGCCAAGGATGCAACAGGCGACGGGCACGAGGGCCATGACGCCTCCATGACGCTGTCCCAGCAAATAAAGGGAGAGCAGAACCGTCGCGAGCAGCCCGACGGAAAACCCGAATGAGTTGGCGGGAATGCGATAGAACGTTTCGTTACAGGCAATTTCGAGTGAAACGAACGAGAGCGCTGAAACAGCGGCGATGACAAGGATGTCACGGCAAATACAGGCAACCGTTCCCGTCGCAAGATCGGTTTGGTCGATAAGTCCCGAAACCAAGGGCTCGACAAGAAGTATGACGGCGGCAGCACCGAGCGCCGAATAAGAAAGGACCCATAGGGAATTGTCCTCATTTACGAGCAATTGATTCGTAATCCATGCAGCTACCATGCCGAGCGGGATGAGGAGCGTCGCGCACCAAAAGACGCGGGCAATGGGCGGCTTTTCATTGTGTTTGATTGAAAAATACACGCGCACGACGACGGTGGCCACGATAAGGACGGCGATGAATATGGGCAGATTGGCCATGTCGCTCGAAGTGATTTCAAGGGGGATATCTTCGGTCATGGACGTTCCTCTGTTACAGCAAATTAAGTTCAGTAGTAGATTACTGTAACCTTTCCACGGCATTTCGAGAAACAAAGCATCCGATACGCAAAGCTAAAGGTCTGCGAATCTTGTATTACGAACATCTGTGCGCGTCGAGTGCGCTAAACTCATCGACAGTATGATTCGATGCAATAGGAGGCAAGGAGCTTCCATGTCTGATTCTTCTATCGTTATTCGCGGCGCTCGTGAGCACAACCTCCGTGATATCGATGTTTCCATTCCGCGTGACCAACTCGTGGTCATTACCGGTCTTTCTGGCTCGGGCAAGAGTTCGCTGGCATTCGACACTATCTATGCCGAGGGCCAGCGTCGATACGTCGAGAGCCTTTCGAGTTATGCGCGCCAGTTCTTGGGCCAGATGGACAAACCCGACTTGGATTCAATCGACGGCCTTTCGCCGGCGGTGTCGATTGACCAAAAGACGACGTCTAAAAACCCGCGCTCGACGGTTGGCACTGTAACCGAGATTTATGACTATCTGCGCCTGCTGTTCGCCCGTGTGGGCACCCCGCACTGTCCCGAATGCGGCCGTGTCATTGAGCGTCAGACGACCGATCAGGTTGCCGACAAGGTCTTGGCGGCGGGGGAGGGCCGCCGCGCGTTTGTGCTGGCACCGGTGGTACGCGGGCGAAAAGGCGAGTACACCAAACTGTTTGAGGACCTTCGCGCCGAGGGCTTTAGCCGCGTGCGTGTCGACGGTGAAGTGCGCTCGCTCGACGATCCGATCGATCTGGACAAGAAGTTCAAGCACGATATCGAGGTCGTGGTCGATCGCATCGTGATTCGCGAGAACTCGCTGGGCCGTATCGCCGAGTCCGTTGAACAGGCGACTGCGCTGGCGCACGGCAATGTGAACGTATACTTGCTGCCCGACCGCGACGCTCCCGAGGGGACCGAAGGCGAGTTGCTGGAGTATTCGCTGGCGTTAGCGTGCCCGGAGCATGGACACTCCATCGATGACCTGCAGCCGCGCGATTTCTCGTTCAACGCGCCCTATGGCGCGTGCCCCGAGTGCGATGGCCTGGGTTTTAAGAAGACGGTCGATGCCGAGGCCCTAATCGAAGACCCCTCGAAGTCGATCGCCGACGGGGTCTTTGGCAGCCTGTTTGGCAACTCTAACTACTATCCGCAGATTTTCGCTGCGGTTTGTAAGCACTTCAAGGTGAGCGTCGATACGCCGTGGGAGGATCTGCCTCCGCGGGTGCGTCGCGCGTTTTTAGACGGCATGGGCGACCAGAAGATTTCGGTCGACTATCAAAAGCTCGATGGGCGCCGCAGCCAGTGGGACACCAAGTTCTCGGGCGTGCGCAATATCCTGTACGAGCGCTATACCGAGACGACGAATGAGAACACCAAGGCGCGCTTGGAGAAGTACATCCGCGAGGAGCCGTGCTCGAGTTGCCATGGTGCTCGTCTGCGCCCCGAGATGCTCGCCGTTACCATAGGCGGTAAGTCCATTTACGAGGTCTGCTGCCTATCGTGTCGCGAGTCGCTCGAGTTTTTTGAGGGCTTGGAGCTTACCGAGCGCCAACAATTTATCGGCGGGCGCATCGTTAAGGAAATCCTGGAGCGCCTGCGCTTTCTGGTCGATGTCGGACTCGACTATCTGACCCTCGACCGTGCCTCGGCGACGCTTTCCGGTGGCGAGGCCCAGCGTATTCGACTGGCAACGCAGATCGGCGCGGGTCTCATGGGCGTGCTCTATATTCTGGACGAGCCCTCGATCGGTCTTCATCAGCGCGATAACGAGCGCCTGATCAAGACGCTTGAGCGCCTACGCGATATCGGCAATACCGTCATCGTCGTCGAGCATGATGAGGATACGATTCGTGCTGCCGACTATGTGATCGACATGGGCCCCGGTGCGGGCGTGAACGGCGGACACGTGGTCGCCGCGGGAACGCCTGCCGATATCATGGCGTGCCCCGATTCGATGACGGGTGCCTACCTGACCGGCAAGCGAATGATTCGGGTTCCCGATGAACGCCGCAAGCCCGGTCGCGGCTGCCTTAAGATCACGGGCGCCCGCGCCAACAACCTCAAAAACGTTACCGCCAAGATCGAGTTTGGTACGCTTACGGTTGTTACCGGCGTGTCGGGATCGGGCAAGAGCTCCCTGGTTACCGACACCATTGCGCCTGCGCTTACGAATGCCATTCACCGTTCGACGCGTCCTGTGGGCCCGTACAAAAAGCTCGAGGGTATCGAGTGCATCGATAAGGTTATCGATATCGACCAGTCGCCGATTGGCCGCACGCCGCGTTCCAACCCTGCTACGTACATTGGCCTGTGGGATGATCTTCGCGCGCTGTTTGCGAGTACGCCGGAGTCGAAGGCGCGCGGCTACTCGCCGGGTCGTTTCTCCTTTAATGTGAGTGGCGGGCGCTGTGAGGCGTGCAAGGGCGACGGACAGATCAAGATCGAGATGCACTTCCTTCCCGATATCTACGTTCCCTGCGAAGTTTGCGGCGGTAAACGCTACAACCGCGAGACACTCGAGGTCACCTACCGTGGCAAGACCATCTCGGACGTACTTGACATGAGCGTGGCCGAGGCGCTGGCCTTCTTTGGGAATATCCCGCAGATTAAGCGCAAGCTCCAAACGCTGTACGATGTAGGCTTGGGCTACGTGAGCCTGGGCCAGCCCGCCACGACGCTCTCGGGCGGCGAGGCGCAGCGTGTGAAGCTCGCCAAGGAGCTTCATCGACGCCAGACGGGCAAGACGTTCTATATTTTGGACGAGCCGACGACCGGCCTTCATTTTGAGGACGTCCGCCAGCTGCTCGATGTGCTGCAGCGCTTGGTCGATGCGGGCAACACGGTGCTGGTGATTGAGCACAACCTTGATGTCATCAAGGTTGCCGACCGCCTGATCGATATGGGTCCCGAGGGCGGTAACGGCGGCGGAACCGTCGTGGTTTCGGGCACACCGGAGCAGGTTGCGGACTGTCCGCAGAGTTATACGGGCAAGTTTTTGGCGCCTTTGCTCAGGCGTGACCGGGAGCGTCAGGCTCAACTTGATGCTCAATAAATAGGCGATTCAGTTTATGGGCGCCATCGACTCCTTGTGATTCGATGGCGCTTGCTGTGCCGAAGTGACGTATGCAGCCGAATTGGACATATACTTAATCTTTGCGTCCGAATGCGAGGGAAAGGATATGTCATGGCAAAGGCTGTAAAGACGCCAAAAACCAATGCGATGCGCGAGCTGGAAAGCGCCGGCATTTCCTATGTTCTACATACGTACGAAGACGATGGTGATGAGTCGGTGGGCCTGGGGGTCGCGATTTCGGAGCAGCTTGGCGAGGAGCCCGGTCAAGGATTTAAGACCTTGGTCTGCGTGACGCCGTCCAACGACCATGTCGTGTGCTGCATCCCTGTTGCCGATGAGCTCGATCTAAAGTCCGCCGCGCGTGCCGCGGGGGAGAAGTCCTTGGTTATGATGCATGTGAAGGATTTGCTTGCGGCGACTGGCTACGTTCGCGGCGGCTGCAGCCCGGTCGGTATGAAAAAACGCTACCGGACGCTCATTGATGAGACGTGTGTCCTTTGGGATACCATTTTTATTTCGGGAGGCAAGCGTGGTTATCAGCTCGAGCTTGCACCCGATGATTTAATTGCATTTTGCGGGGCGACGGTTGCCGCGATTACGAGAGAGGACTGAGCGATGCCGCAGGAAGAATTGAAGCGCGGAGCTCATTTTGCAAAAGAATCTGCGCCTCAGACACCCTCATCCGAAGCTTCTTCGTCGCGAGATGACACTGACGACATGGGCTCGTCGGACTACTCCACGGTTGGTCGTTCCGCCGGGCTTATGACCATCCTGACTATCGTGTCTCGCGTCACCGGTTTTATCCGCACGTGGGCAATGGCGGCCGCTATCGGCATGTCGCTACTCTCGTCCTCCTATCAGGTCGCCAACAACCTGCCCAATATGCTCTACGAACTCGTGATGGGTGGCATGCTCGTGACGGCGTTTTTGCCCGTGTACATGGGCGTGAGGCGTGAGCAGGGTCGCGAGGCCTCGAACGAGTACGTGGGCAACCTGCTCGGCATTCTGCTTTTAGTGCTGGGTGGCATTTCGTTGCTGGGGACCGTGTTCGCCCCGGGCTTTATCTGGACGCAATCGTTCCTTTCGGGTGACGGTGGCAGCATGGATACCGCTGCGTTCATGTTCCGTTTCTTTGCCATCCAGATTCTGTTTTATGGTTTGGGCTCGGTGTTCTCGGGCGTTCTCAACGCACACCGCGACTACTTCTGGTCGACGTTTGCCCCGGTCCTCAACAATGTGATCGTCATTGCGAGCTTTATGGGTTTTGCGCCCGTGTCCGCACAGTTTGGCGAACGTGCCGGCATCATCTTGATTGCGGCCGGTACGACCCTCGGTGTCTTTGTTCAGATGGCATGTCAGATTCCCGCGCTTGGCAAGCACGGCGTGCATCCCCATATCCATATCGACTTTAAGGACCCCGCGCTGCGCCAGACGATTGCGCTCGGTATCCCGACGCTGCTCGCCACGGTGTGCATGTTTGTCTCGACTTCTATCACCAACGCTGCCGCGCTGGTGGTCCAGCCCGAGACGGGTCCTTCCGTCATCGCCTATGCGCGCCTGTGGTACACGCTGCCCTACGCGCTGATTGCCGCCTCGCTTTCGACGGCGCTCTATACCGAGCTCTCTCATGACGCACAGGAGAAGGATTACGACAGCGTTCGCACGGGCATTTCGCGTGGCGTCGCCCAGATGCTGTTCTTCCTGATTCCGTTCGCACTGTACCTGATTGTCTTCGCACGTCCGCTCAATATGATCTACTGTGCTGGCAAGTTCGATGAATCCGGCGTGGCGCTGGTGTCCGAGTACCTTGTCTACCTGGCGCTCTCGCTGCCGCTCTACGGCGTGGTCGTGTTGATGCAGAAGAGCTTCTCTGCCTTGCTCGACATGAAGCCCTATAGCCGCTATTGCCTGTATTCCGCCATCGGCCAGGCCGGCTCGGTTCTGCTGTTTGGCGTTGTGCTGGGCTTCGGTATGCCGGCAATCGCGCTTTCGTATGTCGTCGACTACGTGATCTTGGTCGGCTGTTCGCTGTGGTGGCTGCGTCGTCGCCTGCGTGGCCTTCAGGTCAAATCTATCCTACATGGCGGTTTCTTTGGCCTTTTGCTCGGTGGCCTAGGTGCTGCCGCAGGCGCCGGCGTCATGTGGGCGCTTGAACACTTTGTCGGGGCACTTGGCGGCTCGATTCTGATTACTCTTGGCTACGTTTGCGTTGCGGGTGTCGCCTCGCTTGTTGTTACCTTTGGCCTTGCCGTCGTCCTTAAGATGCCCGAGGTCTCGGCGCTGCTTCGTCGCAAGTAGGTGCGCGTGGCCGGTCACGACAACATACCAACGCTTGCCGAGCAGGTTTCGCGCGTTCCCACACAGCCCGGATGCTACCTTTGGAAGGATGCCAAGGGCGATGTCATCTACGTGGGCAAGGCGAAAAACCTGCGCGCCCGCATGCGTCAATACGTGACACTGCAGGATGAGCGTCAAAAGATCCCGCTGATGATGCAGCTGGTGGCGAGCTTTGACTACATCGTTGTCGAAACCGAGCATGAGGCGCTTGTACTCGAGCGCAACCTGATCGGCCAGTACCATCCGTACTTTAACGTCGACCTCAAGGATGACAAGAGCTACCCCTTTATCGCCATTACAAAGGGCGACCTGTATCCCGCGATCAAATACACGCGTGAGCGTCATAAGCCGGGAACGCGCTATTTTGGACCCTATACCGATAGCCGTGCGGCACGTGAGACGATAGATACGCTGCGCAAGGTTATCCCCATCTGCTCTGCATCCTGTGCGGAGTGGCGTCGTTGTCGCCGTACCATCGAGTCCCACAAGGGCGAGGAAGACATCGTCAATATGATTTGCGCACAAAACGGGCGTCCCTGCTTTGACTACCATGTCGGGCGCGGCCCGGGTGCGTGTGTCGGCGCGATTTCCCCGGCAGACTATGCCAAGAACGTCAAGCGTGTCGAGCGCTTTTTGTCGGGCCATCGCAAGGATGTCGTCGATGAGCTGACCTCCGAGATGACGGATGCCGCCGAGGCGCTCGACTTTGAGCGCGCGGCACGCGTCAAACGTCGTTTGGAGGTCATCAGGGGTCTGGACGATCGTCAGCAAGTCGTTTTTCCCTCCAGTGTCGATATCGATGTCATCGGGTTCTATCGCGAGGAGACCATCTCCGCCGCTTGCGTCTTCGTCGTTCGCGAGGGCCGAACAGTTCGCACCTGCGAGTTCATTCTCGACAAGGGTCTTGATGTTGACGAGGAAGAGCTCCAGTCGGGCTTTCTTAAGCGCTATTACGACGAGACGGCTGATATTCCAGCTGAGGTCAACCTTTCCGTCGAGCTTGAGGATGCGGAGGCGCTGGGGGAGTGGCTTGCGGGCAAGCGTGAGCGTTCCTGCCATCTCCATAGGCCGCAGCGTGGCGAAAAGTACCGTCTGCTCGATATGGCATCCAAAAATGCGCGCCATGCCCTCATGCGCTACATGATGCGAACGGGGTACGCTGACGACCGCACCAATCAAGCGCTCCTGGAGCTCGAAAGTGCGTTGGCGCTGCCATCGCCGCCGTTGCGTATCGAGTGCTTCGATATCTCTACACTGCATGGCACCTTTACGGTCGCCTCGATGGTGGTGTTTACCAACGGGCGCGCCGACAAGAGCCAGTACCGTCGTTTTAAAATTCAGGCCGAATTGGACGAGGCAAACGACTTCGTGTCGATGTCCGAGGTTTTGGGACGACGCTATGCTCCCGAGCGCATGGCCGACGAGCGCTTTGGCTCGCGCCCCGATTTGCTCGTTGTCGATGGCGGTAAGCCGCAATTGACCGCTGCGATCAAGCAACTTGAGGCTCTTGGGCTCGATATACCAGTTTGTGGCTTGGCGAAGGCCGACGAGGAAGTTTTTGTGCCTTGGGACGAGACTCCTGTCGTGCTGCCGACCGGGTCTGCTTCGCTCTATCTAATTAAACAGGTACGCGATGAGTCCCACCGATTTGCCATCACGTTCCACCGTGAGTTGCGCGATAAAGCCATGACGGTTTCGGTGCTCGATGACGTTCCAGGCGTGGGACCCACCAGAAAACGTGCCCTTATGCGCCATTTTGGCTCGATGAAGCGTTTGCGCGCGGCGAGCGAGCAAGAGATCGCGAAAGTTCGCGGCATACCTGCCGATGTTGCCAAGGCGGTCCACGAGGCGCTCGTTGCATGGAATGCCGAGCGCGCCGAGGCGGCGGCTGGCCATTCCGATAGCTAAACACGAGCCTAAACAACTGATATACATGATTGCGCGATTTTCAACCATTTATTTCGCCATGATTGCCTGCTGATTTCGGGTTTTATTAACGCTAAAACGTTTGACTAACCCAAGCGAAAACCCTGCTATCCTGCGGGTTGACGAAGACTGATATCTCACCTCGCCGATACATACTGTCTGGCGAATCATTTGTCAATGAATTCGGTGAACGGTAGTAAATACCGTTCAAGCGTATGTATGTATCGGTCGCCGAGCGCTGCACCTCAGTTGGGTTCGTCGGTAGGTAAGGTATATATCGTCCGCAAGTTGCGCGGGGGCACGTCTAGGTGCTCCCGAGTAAGATTCTCTATTGATAGGAGAAGACATGGCCATCATCAACAAGGGTATGTCCAGGCGTTCGTTCCTCGGCCTCACCGGCAGCGTCGCTGCTGTCGCCGGCCTTGGTCTCACTGGCTGCGGTGGCAGCTCTAGCGACGAGGGTTCCGCTTCCGGCTCCACCGATTCCGCCAACCGTGGCGGCGGCGTGATCACCGCTGGTTCCGCTTACGCTCCGTCCAGCTTCGATCCCGCCAGCACCGGCTCCGCTGTGGGCCTGGGTGCTAACTGGCACGTCGTCGAGGGCCTCTACGGTATCGATTACCACGACTACAGCACCTTCAACGAGCTCGCCACCGACGATCCCAAGTCTGTGGACGACACCACTTTCGAGGTCACCATCCGCAAGGGCGCCAAGTTCTCCGATGGCACCGAGGTCACCGCTGACGATGTCGTTGCCTCCTACACCGCTTGCGCCGCTTCCGCTACCTATGCTCCGTTCTTCCAGCCCTTCGAGTCCATCGAGGCCAAGGACGCCAGCACCGTGACGGTCAAGACTAAGGTCCCCAACTTCTCCCTGCTCAAGGATCGTCTGGCCATCGTCCGCGTTACCCCGGCCACCCAGACCGAGGAGGATCGCGCCAAGCAGCCGATCGGTTCCGGCCCCTGGATGTACGACTCTATCTCCGATACCGAGATCACCTTGGTTCCCAACCCCGAGTACAACGGTGAGTATGCTGCCGAGGATAAGAAGATCCAGTACAGCATCCTGACCGACCCCACCGCTCGCGTTACCGCTCAGCAGGAGGGCTCCACGCTCGTTATGGAGCTCGTTACCGCTGACGCCGTCGACCAGCTCGAGAGCGCCGGCTGCAAGATCGATAACGTTCAGGGTTTCGGCACCCGCTTCATCATGTTCAACGTCGCCAAGGAGCCTTGGAACAACGTCAAGGTCCGTCAGGCTGTCATGTATGCGCTCGACACCGAGAAGATGGTCAGCAACACCTTCGCCGGCCTTGCCACCGCTGCCAGCTGCTACCTGCCCAAGAGCTTCACCAACTATCATGAGGCTTCCACGGTGTACAAGACCGACGCCAAGAAGGCTAAGAAGCTCATCGAGGAGTCTGGCATCACCCCGGGTGCCATCACCCTGCGCACCACCGACAACGAGCAGATTAAGGGCATGGCCGCCCAGGTCAAGAACGACCTCGACGCTCTCGGCTTCGATGTGACCATCCAGACCGATACCTCGCCGGCCACTTACGCTGCCATCGACGGCGGCGAGGCCTACGATATCCTCCTTGCCCCTGGCGATCCTTCCTGCTT
The DNA here is from genome assembly GCA_018376905.1 of Collinsella sp. Taxonomy (GTDB): domain Bacteria; phylum Actinomycetota; class Coriobacteriia; order Coriobacteriales; family Coriobacteriaceae; genus Collinsella. Next base: position 18,904 of record JAHAAK010000017.1, read on the forward strand.
CGGCGCCGACCCCGACCTGCTGCTCAACTGGTGGTACGGCGACAACGTCTGGATGCAGACCCGTTGCCCGTGGAAGGAGTCCGCTGAGTGGCAGAAGCTCCACGGCCTCATGGACGAGGCTCTTGCCGCCGAGGGCGACGAGCAGCAGAAGAAGTGGAACGAGTGTTTCGACATCATTGCCGACAACGCCGTTCTGTACCCCGTTGTCCACGTCAAGACCGTCTCCGCTTCCTGGGACGATCCGTCCACTGCACCCAACGGCGAGGCCCTCGATGGCTTCAAGGGCATCGGCACGACGAGCATGTCCTTCAGGGGCGTTGCGACCGTCAAGGCGTAAGACTCGCTTGAGTCTGTATGCAGGATGTCGGTCGTTGGGACCGTATCCTCATAGTTGAAACAAAGACCCGGGCGGCAACGATGTCGCTCGGGTCTTGTAATGAGTATCCGTACTCATATACCAGTTGGTCCTACCGACAAAAGAAAGGGGAGAGAACGTGAACAACTTGCTACGTTTGATTGGAAGGCGTCTTGTGGCGCTGCCGATCATGGCATTGGGCGTCACCGTCCTGGTGTTCTTCCTTATGTCGTTCTCCAAGACCGACCCCGCCTACACGGCGTTGGGTGACGGTGCCTCGCCCGAGGCGGTTGCCGAGTACCATGAGAAGTATGGTCTGGACGACCCCTGGCCCGTGCGCTACGTGCGCTATATGGGCGATTTGATCCATGGCGACATGGGCACCTATGGTGCTGCTCGCAACTCCGTTGCCAAGCGCATCTCCACGGCCCTGCCCGTCACGATGCAGCTGACCTTCATCGGTCTTGCCATCGGTGCGGTCGTTTCGTTTTTGCTCGGCGTCATCGCGGCACTGTATCGCGACAAATGGCCGGACCAAGTAATCCGTGTCTTTTCCATCGCCGGCTTGGCAACCCCGTCGTTCTGGCTTGCCGTTCTGTTGATCCTGCTGTTCTCTTCCTACCTTAAGGTGCTCCCGGCATCGGGCGCTCTGCCTCACTTCACCACGAATCCGGTTGGCTATCTGGGGCGTATGATCATGCCCGCTATCGCCTTGGCATTTCCGCTGACGGGCCAGATGACTCGTATCGTGCGTACCGCCATGGTCGAGGAGCTCGACAAGGATTATGTCCGTATGGCTCGCGGCGCCGGCGTTCCCGAGAAGGTCGTCGTCGGCATCAACGTTCTTCGCAATGCGCTGATCACCCCGGTCACCACCCTCGGTCTTAAGATCGGTTACCTCATGGGCGGCGCCGTCGTCATCGAGGTTATCTTCAACCTCCCCGGCATGGGCACCGCGATTCTGCAGGGCGTTCAGGGCAACGAGGCGAACCTGGTTCAGGGCGTCGTCATCGTCGTTGCTCTTGCCTTCATCATCATCAACATCGTGGTTGACATGCTCTACCTGCTCATCAACCCGCGCATCAGGACGGTGTAGATTATGGTAAAGATTCGAGAGAAGCAAACCGAGCAGCTCGAGAAGGCTGCCTCCAAGGGGCTCAAGCTCGGTGGCTGGAAGAAGATGACGCTGTCTTCTAAGATTGCCGCCGTCGTGCTGGTGCTGGTCGCCCTGACTGCGATTCTGGCGCCCCTTCTTGCCCCCTATAGCCCGGTCGAGATCTTTACGGCTCGCCAGGCTCCCGGCAACGGATTTATCTTCGGTACCGACGATAAGGGTCGCGACATTCTGTCGCGTATGCTCTACGGTGGTCGTTACTCGCTGATTATCGGCTTTGGCGCCACCGCCATGGCTCTGGTCTGCGGCTCGGTCGTGGGCGCCCTTGCAGCGGTTTCGCGCAAGGCCGTCTCCGAGACGATCATGCGTATCTTGGACATCATCATGTCCATCCCGGGCATCGCCCTCGCGGCCGTCTTCGTCTCCATCCTGGGCAACTCCGTGCCGTCGATCATCTTCGCCATCGGCTTTATGTACACTCCGCAGATTGCCCGTATCGTACGCGCCAATATCGTGTCCGAGTACGGCGAGGACTATGTCCGCGCGGTCATCGTTTCCGGCGCCAAGGCTCCGTGGATTTTGATTAAGCATGTTCTGCGTAACTGCATTGCCCCGATCATGGTCTTCACCGTTACCCTGGTCGCCGACGCCATCATCTTCGAGGCCTCGCTGACCTTCATCGGCGCTGGTATCCAGGAGCCCACCGCTACCTGGGGCAACATCCTCGCCGACGCCCGCGGCGGCGTGCTCGCCGGCCGTTGGTGGCAGGCGCTGTTCCCGGGCCTAGCCATCATGATCACCTGCCTGGCGCTCAACATCCTCTCCGAGGGCATTACCGACGCCATGGCCGCTGCTCCCTCCGCTGCCCTGGATCCTACCGATTCCTCCAAGCGTCGCGAGGCCGACCTGCTGGTCTCCGACCCCGTTCGCGCCTACAAGGAGCAGGCCCAGTCCCTCTCCGCTCGCCTTGGCGCCCTGCGCGATGTCGAGCTCAAGCGTGACGATCGCCACGTGCCCGACGAGTCCGTTGAGCCGATTCTCTCGGTCCGTGACTTCTGCATCCAGTTTGAGCATCACGGTGATATCAACGTCGTCGACCATGTCAACTTTGACGTTCGTCCTGGTCAGACCATGGGCCTGGTGGGCGAGTCCGGTTGCGGTAAGTCCATCACCACGCTGGCCATCATGGGCCTGACCGACGATGACGAGCATCTTTCCGGCGAGGTTCTCTGGGAGGGTCGCGACCTGCTCAAGATGAGCAAGAAGGAGTGGTTCGGCCTGCGCGGTACCGATATCGCTATGGTCTATCAGGACGCCCTGTCCTCGCTTAATCCCTCCATGCTCATCTCTGCCCAGATGAAGCAGCTCACCAAGCGCGGCGGAACCCGCAGCGCCGAGGAGCTCCTGGAGCTCGTCGGCCTCGATCCCAAGCGCACGCTCGAGAGCTATCCGCACGAGCTTTCCGGCGGCCAGCGTCAGCGTGTCCTGATCGCTATGGCCCTTACCCGCGACCCCAAGCTGGTCATCTGCGACGAGCCCACGACCGCTCTGGACGTTACCGTCCAGAAGCAGGTCATCAAGCTGCTCAACGATCTTCAGGCCAAGCTCGGCTTTGCCATGATCTTTGTTTCGCATGACCTGGCTCTGGTCGCCGAGGTTGCCCATAACATCACGGTTATGTACGCTGGCCAGGTTATCGAGCAGGCACCCACCAAGGAGCTGCTCACCAACCCGATCCACGAGTACACCCGCGGTCTTCTGGGCTCCGTTCTGTCCATCGAGAGCGGCTCGGGCCGTCTGCACCAGGTCCCCGGCGCCGTTCCCAGCCCGCGCGATTTCCCCAAGGGCGATCGCTTCGCACCCCGCTCGAGCCATCCGCGTATTGGCCTGGATACCCGTCCGGTCTTCAAGCGCGTGCCCGGCACCGAGCACTTCTATTCCGAGCTCCCCGACGAGGTGCTCAAGGCAAATGGTTTGACCCCTCACGCGGAGGTGATGTAGATGAGCGATACCGCAGTCAACGGCGTCGAGCCGATCATCTTCCTTGATGACGTCCACGTCACCTTTAGGACCCGTACCGGCTCGATTCTGCACCCTAACCTGGTTCACGCCGTCCAGGGTGTAACGATTAGGCTCATGCCCGGTCAGACGATCGGCATCGTCGGCGAGTCCGGTTGCGGTAAGTCCACCACCGCCAACGTCATGTGCGGCCTGCAGGCCCCCACGAGCGGCAAGGTCTACTTTAAGGGCAAGGACGTTACCAAACGTACCGCCGAGGACCGTCGCCACATGGGTCGCGTCATCTCGGTCGTGTTCCAGAACCCGGCCACGGCACTCAACCCCCGTATGGTCGTTCGCGAGCAACTGCTCGACCCCATGCGCGTCCACAACCTGGGTACCGAGGCCGAGCAGGAGAAGCGCGTCAAGGAGCTCTTGGAGCTCACCGGTCTGCCCAGCTCCGCCGCCGAGGTTCTTCCCGGCCAGCTTTCGGGCGGCCAGCGCCAGCGCGTCGCAATTGCCCGTGCCCTGTCGCTGAACCCCGATGCCATCATCGCCGACGAGCCCACCTCGGCTCTGGACGTTTCGGTTCGCGCGCAAATTCTGAACCTGCTGACCGACCTTAAGAAGGAGCTCGGCCTGGCCATGGTGTTCATCAGCCATGACATCCAGACGGTCCGCTATATCTCTGACGACATCATCGTTATGAATGGCGGCAAGATCGTCGAGCAGGGCGAGGCCAAGCAGGTCTTCCAGCACCCTCAGGACCCCTACACCAAGATGCTGCTCGGTGCTGCGCCGTCGCTGCTGCATCCCAAGCTCGGCGAGTAGCCTCGCTTTCCCTCCCGTGCGCCCGGTTCCCTTGCCGGGCGCACCTCCGTTGCGATTTCGAAAGGTTGGGTTCACGAGCCATGCCAAGTGCTCAGGAGCTACAACAGCAATTTGGTGGGTATCGGGGCGCCATGCCCCGTCCATCAGATTTCGATCTCTTTTGGAAGGACCGCATGGCCGAGGCCGACGCCGTCGGACTTGACTATGCGATCGAGACGGCATCGGTCACCGATGCCGTGACCTGCCAGCTTTTCGACCTCTGGTATACCGGCATGTGTGGCGCTCGCCTGCATGCCAAGTACCTTAAACCCGTCTCGGACGAGCCCGTGCCATTGGTACTTCAGTTCCATGGGTATCCGGGTGCAAGCCGCAGCTGGTTTGAGCAGGCGTCGTTTGCGGGCATGGGCATGGCACTCATCGCCCTCGACTGCCCCGGCCAAGGAGGTCCCTCCGAGGACATTGGTGGATTTGAGGGCACAACGGTCGCGGGCCATATCGTCGCCGGTATCGACGGCGATCCGGCCAACCTCTACTATGTCCGCTTGCACCAAGATATTCGCATCCTGTGCCGCATCGTTCGCGAGCTCGAGGGCATCGATCTTGCGCGTGTGTTTGTGAACGGCGCGTCGCAGGGCGGCGGTTTGGGCATTGCGACCTGTGCGCTTAACAGCGAGCTTATCAATCGTGCCGCCATCCTCTATCCCTTCCTGTCAGATTTCCGCTTGGTCTGGGATTTGGATGCCGACGACATTGCCTACGAGGGCTTGCGCTATTGGTCTCGCTGGTTTGACGAGGACTCGACTCGTATTGACGAAGCCTATGCCAAGCTGGCGTACTTCGATTCCAAGAACTTTGCCCCTATGGTCGAATGCCCCGTGCTGTTTGGCACCGGCACAGCCGATATCGTCTGTCCGCCAGCGACGCAGTTTGCGGTCTATAACAACCTGATCTGCGAAAAGCGTCATGAGTTCTTTGATGGCTTTGGCCACGAGGAGATTCAGGATTTTGACGATTTGATCATTCCGTTTTTCTGCAAGGGAGGGGAGGCTCATGTCTAAGTGCGAGAGCAATGTTGACGAGCTGATTGTCCCCGGGCTCGTGGGAATTCCTGGAACGGTTTCGTCAAGGCTCGCAGAATATCGGGACTGGCGCGGTGATGTCCAAGCAGATGTTTCTGATTTAGAGACATGTGCTTCGAATCTTGAGATTCAAGGCCTGGCCATTACGGCGATTGACTTTGTTAACCCCTGCGCCCGTTACTCGGAGGTTTCCTTTGAGCTCGGTGACGATGCGATTCACGCTCGTTTGATCGAGCCTGTCGGTCGTGCCCGAGTATCTGAGCGCGTGCCGTTGTGCCTGATGTTCCACGACATCGATCGGCCTGTGCGCGGCTGGCATCACATGACGAGATTTGCCGCCATGGGGTATGCCGTCCTCGCGCTGGATGACGATGTTGCTGGTGCGGACGACCTGCAGCAGGGGATTACCTCGCCTGCGTTTGTCGAGCGCGTCCGTTGGGGTTGTGCGTTGGCGAAGGTCGCGCGCAATCTTGATGGCATGGACCCTGACCGCATCTTTGCATGGGGCGAGGGCCTTGGCGGCGGTGTCGCGCTGGCGGTTTCTGCTCTGGACGAGCGGGGCCTCGCCTGCACGGCGGTTGCCAATCCACTTCCCGGCGGCCTCGAGGCGTTGTCGTCTCGGGTGCGCGGATCGGTGCTCATGGGCACATCGCTTATGGATACCGTGAGCGACCCCAAGGGTCAGTTTGCCGTATTCAACGGTCTTGAGTGTGACCGGAAGCATATCATCTATGCCAAATACGCTCACGAGCGCATCAATGCGTTCGAAAACGAAGTCGTCGACTTTTTTAACCAAACGTTCTACTCGTGTTCTTTGGCCTAGACGGCCTGGACACTGCCAACAAGAGTGGGTGGCATAGGGCCGCCCGCCAGACAACTAAGGAGATTCTTGTGGCAACTCAGAAATTCACCGGCGTTATCCCTCCCGTCGTTGTTCCCGATACCGAAGATCACCAGCTCGACGTTGCCTCCTTTGAGCGCAGCATCAACCGCATGATCGATGCCGGCGTCGATGGCCTGTTCTTCTTGGGATCCTCGGGCGAGGTCGTCTTCTCCACCGACGAGCGCCGTCGCCAGATTATCGCCGAGGCCGTTCGTATCGTCGACCACCGCGTTCCCGTTCTGGTCGGCATCATCGACACCGAGACCGAGCGCATGATCGAGCACGGTAAGGTCGCCCAGGAGCTGGGCGCCGATGCCCTCGTCGCCACCTGCCCGTTCTATGCCCTGCAGGGCATGACCGAGGTCGAGGAGCACTTCCGCATCCTGCATGAGGAACTCGACCTGCCCATCTTCGCTTACGACATCCCCGTGTGTGTCCACACCAAGCTCCCCTGGAAGCTCCTTGCCAAGCTCGGTGCCGAGGGCGTTCTGGCCGGCGTCAAGGATTCCTCGGGTGATGACATCTCGTTCCGCTACCTCGTTCAGGAGAACGAGAAGAACGGCCATCCGATGAGCATCCTCACCGGTCACGAGGTTGTTGTCGACGGCGCTTACCTCGGTGGTGCCGACGGTTCCGTCCCGGGTCTCGCCAACGTTGAGCCTGAGGGCTACGTGCGTCAATGGAAGGCCGCTCAGGCTGGTGACTGGGCTACCGTCAAGGCCGAGCAGGATCGCCTCAATGAGATTTCGCACATCTGGGATGTCACCTCGGGCGTCCAGGGCTATGCCGGTGGCGTCGGCGCCTTCAAGACCGCTATGAACCTCATGGGCATCTTCGACAGCCCGACCATGCCGCGCCCGGTGAAGGCTATGACCGGCGAGAACGTCGAGGCGATTAAGAAGGTCCTCCAGGACAACGGCCTCCTTTAAAGCTTTCCCAGGCACCCGACCTCGCCGTTCAACCGTGCGGCCATGACCCATTAGGTCAATGGCCACACGGCTTCTCGGCGATCTCGGGCACCTGGAAAACCTTTACCGCGCTGTGACGGCTAGCCTGACGGCGCATTTCCTGTAGTTGTTTTTTATCTCCTAAGGAGAGCGACATGGAGAACAAGTACGTCTGCTCTGTCGACATCGGCGGAACTAAGATCGCGACTGCCATCATGGAGTACCCGGCTGACGGTAGTGTGCCTCATCCCGTTTTTGAGGCCGAGGTTCCCACCGAGGCCCAAGAGGGCGGCGAGGCCGTCTTCCAGCGTATCGAGGCGTCCATCAAGGCTGCTCTCGAGGCGAATCCCGATGTCGAGGTCCTTGGCGTCGGTATCGGTGCCGCCGGCGTCGTCGATCCCAAGACGGGCGCCATCGCGTATGCCAACGAGATCATGCCCGGCTGGTCCGGCGTTCAGTTGGGGCCGCGTCTGCGCGAGGACCTCGGTCTTCCCGTTGCCGTTGTAGGCGACGTGCAGGCTCATGCACTGGGCGAGGCCCACTGGGGCGTCGGCAAGGGTAAGTTCTCCGTCTTGTGTCTTGGCATCGGTACGGGCATCGGCGGCGCATATGTCGAGAACGGCCGCGTGATGCAGGGCTTCCATGGTGCTGCCGGCCATATGGGCCACATCGAGTGCTCGGCTGCCGCCGGCATTCCCTGCGCCTGCGGGCGTTCCGGCCATCTGGAGTCGGTTGCTTCGGGCACTTCCATTGGTCGAATGTACGATGAACGTTTTGGCCGCGTCGACCCCAGCCGTCCTTCGGTCGGTCGCGATGTGAACGACCTGTGCCGTGCGGGCGACGCAAAGGCGACCGAGGTCATCCATGATGCCGGCTTTGCGCTGGGTGCCAGCTTGGGCTCGCTCGCTAACATCCTGGACCCTGAGGTCATCGTGCTTTCGGGCGGCGTGATTCACCAAGGTCCCGATTGGCGTTCGCAGACGTGGAAGGATTCGGTGCACGAGGGCTATGCCAGCCAGGCGCTCGATCCGCTTCAGGACACGCCGATCCTCATCGGTTCTCTGGAGGGCGATGCTCCGCTCATCGGTGCCGCCGAGCATCTTCTTGCTTCGTTGAAGTAAACATAACTACCAAGTGTGCCTTCTGAGGTGCCGCAGATTGACGTGAAAGAGGAGCGAAGCGTACTTCTGTACGCGAGCGACGGTTTGAACGTCAAGGTGCGGTGTCTCAGAAGGCTGTTTTGAGAAAGGTTGAGTCGAACATGACCGTCGATCCTTTGATCCAGTCCCTGAAGGGCAAGCTCGTCGTGAGCGTTCAGGCGTATATGGGCGAGCCGCTTCGTACGCCCGAGACCATGGCTCAAATGTCTCGCGCCTGCGAGCTTGGCGGCGCCGCCGCTATTCGTTGCCAGGGTCTTGCCGACATTGCCGCCATTAAGGGTCGCTGTGAGGTTCCTGTTATCGGCTTGTGGAAGGATGGACACGAGGGCGTCTACATCACGCCGACGCTGCGTCATGCTCGCGCCTGCGTTGCCGCGGGTGCTGACATCGTGGCAATTGATGCCACTGATCGCCCGCGTCCCGATGGCAAGACCGTCGAGGACACCTTCCGCCCGCTGCACGAGGAGGGTGTGCTCCTGATGGCCGACTGTGCCACCATCGAGGACATTCGCCGTGCGGTTGATATGGGCTTTGACCTGGTATCCACTACGCTTTCTCACGGTGTTGCCGCCATCGACTGCACCATGGCCGATGGCCCCGATCTGCCGCTTCTGCGTCAGGCGACCGAGGAATTCCCCGGTCTTCCCATCATCTGCGAGGGCCGCGTGCACACGCCCGAGGAGGCCCGCGCCGCGATCGATGCGGGCGCCTGGGCCGTTGTCGTCGGCACCGCCATCACGCACCCCACGAGTATTACAAGTTGGTTCAAGGCTGCGCTTGAGGCGTAAGACAGGCCTCGTATCCGCTTGGGGCGGTATACTCAATAAAGGCAATTGATCGCGCGGGATCCGCTGGCCGGGTCCCGCGCTTGTTTTAGGAGGCACACATGCAAAAGGGAGATGCCATGGATGCGGCGGAGCGCTCGGAGCGCATCCCCGATATCGTCATCATCACCGGAATGTCCGGATCGGGCCGAACGCAGGCCATGCATGTGTTCGAGGACATGGGCTATTTTTGCATCGACAACTTGCCTCCGCGTCTGATCGCCCAGCTTGCCGAACTCGTCGGCATCAATACGGGCGTGGGCAGGCATCTTGCCGTCACCTGCGACCTGCGCAGCCAGGGCTTGTTCGATGAGCTGCTCGATGCCGTTGCCGCGCTCGAGGAGCGCGAGATGAGCTGTGACATCGTGTTTCTCGAGGCCTCTGACGAGGTGCTGATCCGTCGTTATAGCGAAAACCGCCGCCGCCACCCCATTGCCAAGCCGGGGGAGACTACGGCCGATGCGATTCAGCGCGAGCGCCTGCAGCTGCAGGGCGTGCGCGATCGAGCCGATATGATCATCGACACGAGCCGCCTGCGCACCTCTGCCCTGCGCAACAAATTGCGCATGGCGTTCTCCGAGCTGTCCGACCAGCAGCTCATGGACGTTCACGTGTTCTCGTTTGGCTTTAAGCACGGCATGCCCGTCGAGGCGGACATTATGATCGACGTCCGCTTCCTGCCCAATCCGTTCTACGATCCCGAGATGCGCACCATGACCGGTCTCGATAAAAAGGTCTCCGACTTTGTTCTGGACCATCCCAAGACCCAGGAGTTCTGGAAGGCCTGGACGCAGCTGCTCGATACGGTCATGCCCGGCTATATCGCGGAGGGCAAGCCACAGCTTTCTATTGCCATCGGCTGCACGGGCGGTCAACACCGCAGCGTTGCCATCGCCGAGGCCACGGCACGTTATTTGGAAGGCGCTCAATATCACGTGAGCATTTCCCACCGCGACCTGTCGCGCGCCAACACGAAAGCATAGGCCTGCATGTCGTTTACCGCCGAGGTGCGTGACGAACTCGCGCGCTGCGAACCCGAATGTGAATACTGCGATTTGTCGACGCTTGCCGCCCTGACGCGTGTGAGCGGTACACTTTCGCTGGCCGGCTCCGGGCGGTATCGTTTGACGGTCGCGACCGAGACGGGCGCCGTCGCGCGCACGATGATCACACTGACGCATCGCATCCTTAAGCTCAAAACGGAATTCACCGTCCGTAAATCTGTATTGCATAAGGTTCGAAACTACCTCATCACCTTGCCTGATCAGCCAGACCTGGATAAGGCTCTGGTGCTGCTGGGCATCCTCGACCGCAGGGGAGGACTTGTCGCCGGCGTGCCCCGACATATCGTTGCCCGTCCCTGCTGCAGGCTTGCCTATATCCGCGGCGCGCTCATCGCGGGCGGCTTCGTGGCCGATCCACGCGGCGATTTTCATTTGGAGATCGCGGTGCAGGGCGAGCAATATGCCAAGGGGCTTTGCGATCTGTTGGAGCAGATTGGGGTCCATGCTCGTGTTAATGCGCGGCGGGGGTCATATGCCGTGTACATTAAGAGCGCCGAGGAGATCGAGCAGCTCCTAAAGCTGGTCGGCGCCAAGCGCAGCGTTGCCGAGATCGAGGAAGCGCGCGCGGTCAAATTGGTTAAGAACGACGTAAACCGTCGCGTGAACGCCGAGCTCGCCAACCAGACCAGAAGCGCCGGTGCCGCCCAGCATCAGCTTGCGTTGATCGATGAGCTCGAGCAGCGTGGCCTTCGCGATGCGCTTCCGGATGCCTTGGCGGTCTTTTGCGACCTGCGCGAGCGCTACCCCGATCTGTCACTGCGTGATTTGGGGGAGATGGCTGACCCTCCCTTGTCGAAGTCGGCCCTCTACCATCGAGTTCTGAGGCTTGAAAAGCTCATTGAAGCAAACAGGTAGTTTGAAGTATCGACTTATATATGGATTTAACTGCTATTTTAGTCTTTAAAACGTTTTAACGTAAATTTGATTTTCAATTTCGAGCATTCTCGTGAAATTCAAGTCAAAAAAAAGGTATATTAGGCGAGTGGTTAGTTTGTGGGCCTCAACGGCGGGCGCTGTAGCTCGCGGGGGCCTTACGAAAGGAGACACAATGGCAGTAAAGGTTGCTATTAACGGCTTCGGTCGCATCGGTCGTCTGGCTTTCCGTCAGATGTTCGGTCATGAGGGCTCCGAGATCGTCGCTATCAACGACCTCACCTCTCCCGATATGCTCGCTTACCTGCTGAAGTACGACTCCACGCAGGGCAACTACGCTCGCGATCACGAGGTCGTTGCTGGCGAGGATTCCATCACCGTTGACGGCAAGGAGATCAAGATCTACAAGGAGGCCGACGCCAACAACCTGCCTTGGGGCGACCTCGACGTTGACGTCGTTCTCGAGTGCACCGGCTTCTACACCAGCAAGGCTAAGGCTCAGGCCCACATCAACGCTGGCGCCAAGAAGGTCGTCATCTCCGCTCCGGCTGGCAGCGATCTGCCCACCATCGTGTACAACGTCAACCATGAGACGCTGACCGCTGAGGACAACATCATCTCCGCTGCTTCCTGCACCACCAACTGCCTCGCCCCGATGGCCAAGGGTCTGAACGACTTCGCTCCCATCGTGTCCGGCATCATGACCACCATTCACGCCTGGACTGGCGACCAGATGCCGCTCGACGGCCCGCAGCGCAAGGGCAACAAGCGTCGTAGCCGCGCCTGCGCCGTTAACATCGTCCCCAACACCACCGGTGCTGCCAAGGCTATCGGCCTGGTTCTCCCCGAGCTCAACGGTAAGCTCATCGGTGCCGCCCAGCGCGTCCCGACGCCGACCGGCTCCATCACCAACCTCTACGCTGTCGTTGACAAGAAGGTCACCGTCGACGAGGTCAACGCCGCTATGAAGGCCTACGCTGCCACCATCTCCGAGACCTTCGGCTACAACGAGGACGACATCGTCTCCACCGACATCATCGGCGAGACCCACGGCTCCATCTTCGACGCCACTCAGACCATGTGCTCTGACCTCGGCAACGGCCAGACCCTCGTTCAGGTCACCTCTTGGTACGACAACGAGAACTCCTACACCTCTCAGATGGTCCGCACCATCAAGTACTTCGAGAAGTTCGTTGCTTAATTTAGCTTTTAGCGAATAGCTCGTTGAGCGTCTAAAGAAGGGCGCGGCCTTATAGGGCTTACACCCTAGGGTCGCGCCCTTTTTATAAGAAATCGTCTGCCGTAATGGGAGGCAGACACGTACGAAAGGTAGAAGCAAACATGGCCTTTACCAAGAAGACCGTCCGCGACATCGATGTCGACGGCAAGCGCGTTCTCGTCCGCGTTGACTTTAACGTGCCTATCAAGGATGGCGTCGTTGGCGACACCACCCGTATCAAGGCTGCCCTGCCCACCATCAACTATCTCGTTGAGCACAATGCTCGCGTCATCCTCATGAGCCACCTCGGCCGTCCCGATGGCACCGGCTTCCAGCCCGAGCTGTCCCTCGAGCCCGTCGCCAAGAAGCTCGCCGAGCTCTCTGGTCTTGACGTTGCCTTTGTTGCCGACACCTACGGCGAGAAGGCTGCCGAGGCTGTCGCCGCCGTCGAGCCGGGCAAGGTTCTCGTTCTCGAGAACGTCCGCTTCGATAAGCGTGAGAAGAAGAACGATCCCGAGATCGCCAAGAAGCTCGCTTCCTATGGTGACGTCTTCGTTCTCGATGCCTTCGGCACCGCTCACCGCGCCCAGGGTTCCGTCGTGGGCCCCGCCGCTTACCTGCCTGCCGTCGCCGGCTTCCTGCTCGAGAAGGAGGTCGACACGCTGACCGGCATCTTCGCCGAGCCCGAGCGCCCCTTCGTCGCCATCGTCGGCGGTTCCAAGGTTTCCTCCAAGATCGGCGTTCTCGATCACCTCATCGACTCTGCTGACACCCTGATCATCGGTGGCGGTATGGCCTACACCTTCTTCCTGGCTCAGGGCCTGTCCGTCGGTCAGTCCCTCAAGGAAGAGGACTGGGTCGAGCGCGCTGGCGAGATGCTCAAGAAGGCCGAGGAGAAGGGCGTCAAGATCCTGCTCCCCATCGACAACCGCGTTGCCGATCACTTTGGCGAGGACGCTGTCCCCGAGGTTGTCGCTTCCGACGCTATCCCCGACGATCGTGAGGGCATGGACATCGGCCCCAAGACCGAGGAGCTCTACGCCGAGGCCGTCAAGGGCGCCAAGACCGTGTTCTGGAATGGCCCCATGGGCGTCTTCGAGTTCGACAACTTTGCTCACGGCACCCAGGCTATCGCCGAGGCTGTCGCCGAGGCCGACTGCACCTCGATCATCGGCGGTGGCGACTCTGTCGCAGCTGTCAACAAGTTCAACCTGGCCGACAAGATGAGCTGGATCTCCACCGGTGGTGGCGCTTCCATGGAGCTCGTCGAGGGTAAGGCCCTGCCCGGAGTGGAGGCGCTTCTCGATGCCTAATCGCACCCTTCTTATCGCTGGTAACTGGAAGATGAACAACGACGTCGCCGAGGCTGCCAAGCTCGCCGACGAGCTGGCTCAGGCTCTGCCCGAGGTTCCGGCTGGCGTCGAGGTGCTCGTCTGCCCTCCGACCATCGACATCACCACGGTTCATGACCGCATTCAGGCTGCCCCCATCGCCCTCGGTGCACAGAACGTGTACTGGGAGGCCAAGGGTGCCTTCACCGGTGAGTCCTCTTGCGACATGCTCAAGTCCGCTGGCTGCACCTACTGCATCATCGGTCACTCCGAGCGTCGCGACTACTTCCACGAGACCGACGAGGACCAGAACAAGAAGGCTAAGGCTCTCGTTGCCGCCGGCCTTGTTCCCGTCTTCTGCTGCGGCGAGTCCCTCGAGGTCCGCGAGGCTGGCACCTATGTCGAGCACGTCGTGAACCAGGTCAAGGCTGGCCTTGCTGGTCTTGAGATCACCTGCCCCAAGCAGGTCGTCGTCGCCTACGAGCCCATCTGGGCCATCGGCACCGGCAAGACCGCTACCGCCGAGGACGCTCAGGAGGTCTGCGGTGCTATCCGTGAGACCCTCAAGGAGATGTTCGGCGAGGAGCTCGCTAACGGCATCCGCGTGCTGTATGGCGGTTCCGCCAAGCCCGGCAACATCGCCGAGCTCGTCGCCAAGCCCGACGTTGACGGCGCCCTCGTGGGCGGCGCTTCGCTCAAGGCTGCCGACTTCGCCTCTATGGTCGTCAAGGCAGGCGAGTAGGACATATGGCACAACGTCATCTTCCTGCACTCCTGATTATCATGGATGGCTGCGGCCTTGCTCCGGCCGATGGCGAGAACGCCGTCGCCGCTGCCAAGACGCCCTTCCTTGATGGCCTGTACGAGAAGTACCCCCACACCACGCTCGGTGCTTCGGGCGAGGACGTGGGCCTTCCCGACGGCCAGATGGGTAACTCCGAGGTGGGTCACCTCAACATCGGTGCCGGCCGCATCGTGTTCCAGGAGCTTTCGCGCATCAACAATGCCATCAAGGACGGCTCCATCGCCAAGAACGAGGTTTTCGTCAAGGCTATGGACGATGTCAAGGCTGACGGTAAGACTCTCCACCTCATGGGCCTTATGAGCCCTGGCGGTGTTCATTCTCACATGAACCACGTCGAGGCTCTGGTCAAGATGGCTGCCGAGCACGGTGTCAAGACCGTTCGCGTCCACGCCTTCATGGATGGCCGCGACGTTGACCCGCAGTCCGGTGCCGGCTACATGAGCGAGTTCTGCGCCTTCCTGGCTAAGATCTCCGAGGAGACCGGTTGCGACGCTCGCGTTGCCACCGTCTCGGGCCGTTATTGGGCCATGGACCGCGATAATCGTTGGGAGCGCATCCAGCGCGCCTACGACGTCATGGTCAACGCGTCCGATGCCGATACCGACCCCGTTGCCGGTATCAAGGCCTACTATGAGAAGGATCCGCGCGGCGACGAGTTCGTCGAGCCCTTCGCTGCCCACAACGAGGGCATCCACGAGGGCGACGCGGCCATCTTCTTCAACTTCCGTCCCGACCGCGCTCGTCAGATGACCCGCGTGTTCACGGACAAGGAGTTCGACGGCTTTGAGCGCGAGCAGATCAAGCTTTCGCACTTTGTGACGATGACCGAGTACGATCCGACGTTTGACGTTGAGGTCGCCTTCCCCAAGACGTTCCCCGAGAACGTCCTGGCCGACGTTATCGCCGCCAATGGCCTGAAGCAGCTGCACACCGCCGAGACCGAGAAGTACGCCCACGTGACGTTCTTCCTCAACGGCGGCATCGAGGAGCCCAAGGAGGGCGAGGAGCGCGTGCTCGTCGCTTCCCCCAAGGTCGCTACCTACGATCTGCAGCCTGAGATGAGCGCTCCCGAGGTTACCGAGAAGCTTGTCGCCGCCATCAACGAGGATCGCGCTGATTTCTACATCGTGAACTTCGCGAACTGCGACATGGTTGGTCACACCGGTGTCTTCGACGCCGCCGTTAAGGCCGTCGAGGCTGTTGACGATGCCCTGTCCAAGGTTGTCCCGGCGATTCTCGCCAAGGGTGGCTTTGCGCTGATCACCGCCGACCACGGCAACGCCGACCACATGTTTGACGTTGCTTCCGACGGTTCCAAGCATCCGTTCACGGCTCACACCACCAACCGTGTGCCGTTCATCATCGTTGATGAGAAGGCCAAGCTCACCGGTATCGAGGACGGCCGTCTTTCCGATATCGCTCCGACCATGCTCACCATGGCTGGTATTGAGCCTTCCGCCGAGATGACGGGTCGCGTGCTCGCCACCGAGGCCTAAGAGAAAACAAATACCGTTTTCTAGTAAGGGGGTTGTCCACGACCGGACAACCCCCTTTTTAATATTTCTGCCATTTCT
Organism: Collinsella sp.; assembly: GCA_018376905.1. Classification (GTDB taxonomy): domain Bacteria; phylum Actinomycetota; class Coriobacteriia; order Coriobacteriales; family Coriobacteriaceae; genus Collinsella. The sequence goes on from JAHAAK010000017.1 coordinate 34,961, forward strand.
ACCCCGTCCCCGAGTGGCGGGTGGGGAAGAGCGGGGGATTGTGGTACAGTACTGGAGTTTGAATTGTTCTACTAAGGAGCTTATCTATGGGTCCGTTCCAGATTCTTCTGTTTGTCGTTTGGGCTGTCTCTGCCGTGGCGCTGACGATTCTCGTCCTGATGCATTCCGGTAAGGGCACCGGCGTTTCGGATATGATCGCTAGCTCGCTGTATAACTCCAGCTCTGCCACAGGCGTTATGGAGCAGAACCTCGATCGCCTGACCGTCATCATGGCTGTCGTGTTTGCCGTGTGCGTCGTGCTGTGCATGTTCTTCTTCCCGCAGGGCATCGTGGGCTACTAATCACGAGCCGCATAAATACTTGAAAAGGGTCCCGCAAGTGCGGGACCCTTTTTGTTTACATATTTGTAACAGAGTCAAAATATCCTCATATACTTCGCCCAACTAAAGAAAATCTCGACCGTTAACCGGAATTAGCCCCAAATCGTGTATAAAATGCGCTACTGTATTGCAAAACGTTGGTCCGTTGTGCATAACCAGCCATAGCAGCGGGCGGCGTTTTGATGGTTCGGATCGGATTGTTTCGACATGTGTCCGACTGAACATTTCTTTGTCCTATCTCATAAGGAGGATGGCATGGCTGATTCTATGTTCCACCAGCCCGTTATGGGTCGTCGCGCCTTTGTCGGCGGTACCCTTGCTGCGAGCTCCATGGCTTTTCTTGCCGCATGCGGCAAGAAGGGCGGCGACGCTTCCGGTTCTGAGTCCGGTTCGACGCTGAACTTCTACATCAACAACCCGGTCTGCATCGACCCCTACAACGTCCAGGAGGACCAGGGCACTCAGGTCGAGTATCAGCTCTTTGACGCTCTGACCTCTTATGACGCCGAGAAGGGCGAGATCGTTCCGCTGGCTTGCGAGTCCTTCGAGGCCAACGACGATGCCACCGAGTTCACCTTCAAGATCAAGAAGGCCAAGTTCCACAACGGTGACGACGTTACCTCCAAGTCCTTCAAGCTCGGTTGGGAGCGTCTGGTCAACACCAAGTCGGCCATCGCTACCGAGTACGGCCCTTCCGAGGTCTCCTATCACCTTTCTATGGTCGAGGGCTATGACGACCTGCTTGCCGGTAACGCTACCGAGCTCAGCGGTGTTACTTGCCCCGACGATGAGACCCTCGTCGTCAAGCTGTCTTCCGCTTACGCCGACTTCCCCTTCGTCGCCTCTCACCCGGCTCTGGCCCCGGTTCCCGAGTGCGCCGAGTCCGATGTCAAGAGCTTCTATCTTGCACCGGTCGGTAACGGCCCGTTCATGATGGACGGCAAGTGGGAGGATGGTCAGGAGATCAACCTCAAGAAGTTCGACGATTACTATGGCGACAAGGCCAAGATCGATGGCATCCACTTCCAGGTCATCAAGGACATGGAGACTGCTTACAAGGAGTTCCAGGCCGGTAACCTCGATGTCTGCGACGTTCCCGTTGCTCAGATCGATGCCGCCAAGAAGGATCGCGGCGTGTCCAAGGACGGCTACACCATGGGTGACGGCGAGCGCATGCTGCTCGGCGCCGAGCCTTCCACGTACTATCTGACCTGCAACACCACGGCCGAGCCGTTCAACAACGCCGACCTGCGTAGGGGCATCTCCCTGGCCATCAACCGTGAGGCCATCTGCAAGACCATCTTCAAGGGTACCCGTACCCCTGCCGACGGCATTGTTCCTCCGGGCATCGATGGCTACAAGGAGGGCGCATGGGAGTTCTGCGCCTACGATGTCGACAAGGCTAACGAGTACCTCGACAAGGTTGCTCCCGCTGGCGCTAACGGGGATCGTGGCATTAGCGTGACCCTTTCCTACAACCAGGACGGCGGTCACAAGGAGATCATGGAGTCCATCATCGGTGACCTCGCCAAGGTTGGCGTTACCGCTGTCTCCGATACCCCTGAGTGGTCTGCCTTGCTCGAGCAGTACCAGAACTTTAACTATCAGTTCGGTCGTCTGGGTTGGATTGCCGACTACCCGATTATGGACAACTTCCTGTATCCGCTGTTCCACTCTGATTCCCTCGGTGGCGACAACCGCTCCGGTTACAACAACCCCGAGTTCGACGCCAAGGTCGACGAGGCTCGTACTATTGTTGACGACGAGGAGCGCGTCGCTAAGATGCAGGAGGCCGATGCAATGGTCGCTGCCGACTGCCCGGTCATCCCGGTGATGTTCTACACGCACACCATCGTCGGCTCCGATCGCATCAAGCACCTCTATGTCGATCCGCAGAAGCACGCCGAGCTGGGTACCGCTGAGCTCGCCTAAGAGTTTGCAGCTTCCGTGAGGGTCAAGTATTTACGTAGACCTCATGGGAAACATACAGTTCTCCCTAACCTGGGGTAAACTGGCTGATGGTAATTTTGGGATGCCGGTCTGGCGATCGGCATCCCATTTAGGTTAATCCCTAGATAGGGGAGTGGTATGGGTAAGTACATCGTTAAACGTGTGCTTCAGTTCATCCCGGTATTTTTGGGCGTTACGCTGATTCTGTTCGCCCTTCAGAATATCGTGCCGGGAGATCCGATCAAGCTGATCGGTGGAGACAAGGCTCTGTCCCCCGAGGTGGAGCTTCAGCTTCGCGTCCGCTATCACCTGGTCCAGTCGGACGAGGACGGCAACGCGATCCTTGACGAGAACGGCGACCCCGTTCAAACGTCGCTCGTGGACCGTTACTTGTATTACATGAACGGCCTGCTTCATGGCGATCTGGGCAATTCGTATCAGCGCAAGCTGCCGGTTACGGAAATCTTTGCCCAGAAGTATCCGTATACGGTCAAACTTGCCGCGTGCGCCATCGTGCTCGAGGCAATTATGGGTATCGGCGCGGGTATCATTTCGGCGGTAAAGCGTTATTCCTTCTGGGATATTTTGGTAACGCTCACCACGTCGATCCTCGTTGCGGTCCCGGCCTTCTGGCTCGGTATGTTGCTGCAGCTGTTCTTTGGCGTCATCCTCAAGGACGCTACGGGCGGTGCAATCTCCATGCCGATCTCGGGTGCCGGCGGTTCCAGCTCTCAGTATCAGGATTGGATGCACTATGTGCTTCCGACCATTACGCTGGCTTCGGTTTCGACCGCTTATGCCGCCCGCATTATGCGCTCGCAGCTGCTTGACGTCATGAACCAGGATTACATCCGTACGGCAAAGGCCAAGGGTCTCTCCAATCGCGCGATCATCGTCAAGCATGCGCTTAAGAATGCACTCATCCCCGTCGTTACCTATATTGGTGTCGACTTTGGTGGCATGCTTTCGGGCGCCATCCTGACCGAGACGGTCTTTAACTGGCCCGGTATCGGCTACGAGGTCTATCGCGCCATTAGCATGCGTGACTGGCCCATCGTTATGGGCGGCGTTACGCTCATCGTTGTCGTCGTCATGGTGATCAACCTGCTCGTCGACATTAGCTATGCATTCCTCGACCCGCGCATCCGCCTTGGCGGTCCGTCGGATAAGGCCTAAGGGAGGTACGTCTCATGCAGGAAACTGATTCTCAGTCTCAGGAGCAGGCTACCGCCACCAAGGCCGCATCTGCTCCCGCCAAGTCCCGCACGCTGTGGGGCGACGCTTTTAAGCGTCTTCGCAAGAACAAGCTCGCCGTTATCGGTGTCTGCTGGATCATCATCGTCGTTTTGGTTGCCCTGACCGCAGATCTGTGGGCTAAGCCCTGGCTCGGTTCGCCGACGGCTTCCGACTCGACCACCATGGCCGAGACGTCGCTGTTGGCTCCGTGTGCAGAGCACCCGTTTGGCACCGACGCCCTTGGTCGCGACATTCTCGTCCGCGTTATCTACGGTGCGCGCGTTTCGCTGTCCGTCGGAATTATGGCCACCGCGATCTCCACGCTGATTGGTCTGGTCATGGGTGCTCTGGCCGGTTTCTACGGCGGCATCTGGGATACGATCATCATGCGCTGTGCGGACATCTTCCTGGCGTTCCCGTACGTGCTGTTCGTTGTCGCCATGATCGCCGTTATCGGCCGTGGTCTTCAGAACGTCTTTATCGCCATCGGTATTCTCGGCTGGCCTTCGATTGCGCGCGTCTTCCGCTCTGCGATCTTGACCGTCAAGGAAAACGACTATGTTGATGCTGCGCGCGCGATGGGTGCATCTGATGCTCGTATCGTTGTACGTCACATCTTCCCGAACTCCGTCGCCTCCATCGTGGTCTACGCGACCATGAACATTGGTGGCGCCATTCTGACCGAGTCCGCTCTGTCCTTCCTCGGCATGGGCGTTATTCCGCCTACGCCTTCGTGGGGCTCCATGATTCAGGACGGCCAGCAGTATCTTCTGACTGCTCCCTGGATGATGATCATGCCCGGTCTGGCAATTCTCTCGACGGTGCTCGCCTTCACCCTGTTGGGTGATGGTCTGCGCGACGCCCTCGACGTCAAGATGAAGGACGCATAAGGATGAAGAAGAACAAGAACTATGTGGACCTGAAGGACCAGCCGGTACCCGAGGGCCAGCATCTGCTCGAGGTCGATGACCTTAAGATGTATTTTCACACCGAGGATGGCGTCGTTCGCGCTGTCGACGGTGTCTCCTACACGCTCGATCGCGGCGAGACCCTGGGCGTCGTCGGTGAGTCCGGCTCCGGTAAGTCCGTGACCGCCATGACCATCATGGGCCTTATCTCGATGCCTCCGGGAAAGATTGAGGGCGGTGACGTTCGATATCGCGGTCGCTCCATCCTCGAAATGACCGAGGAAGAGATGCAGCACATTCGCGGTAACGACATCGCGATGATCTTCCAGGATCCTATGACCTCCTTGAACCCGGTTTATAAGATCGGCAAGCAGGTGGGCGAGGGCCTTCGTCTGCACCGTGGCTACTCCAAGCAGGAGGCGCTCAAGCGTGCCACCGAGCTTTTGGACCTCGTTGGTATTCCCGAGCCCGAAAAGCGCGTCAATGAGTATCCGCACCAGTTCTCTGGCGGTATGCGTCAGCGCGTCATGATTGCCATGGCTCTTGCCTGCGATCCCGATATTCTGATTGCCGACGAGCCCACGACGGCTCTGGACGTTACCATTCAGGCTCAGATTATCGAGCTCATGCAGGAAATGCAGGAGAAGAACGGCAACGCCATCATCATGATTACCCATGACCTGGGCGTCGTCGCCGACATGGCCGACAAGATTATGGTTATGTACGCCGGCCGTCCCGTCGAGTTCGGTACTGCTGAGGAAATCTTCTACGAGAGCCGCCACCCCTACACCTGGGGCCTTATCCGCTCCATCCCGGAGCAGGCCATCGAAGAGAAGAAGCCGCTTACGCCGATTCACGGCAACCCGCCTTCGCTCATGAACCTGCCCGAGGGCTGCGTGTTCTCGCCTCGTTGTCCCTATGCGACCGATAAGTGCCGCAAGCAGCGCCCCGAGCGCGTTGTCACCGAGTCTGGTCATTACTCTGCGTGCCACTACTCCGGTGACCCCGAGTTTCTCAAGAACGCTCCTGAGACGTCCCGTACGCGCAAGGATTCCAAGAAGGGAGGCGAGGCGTAATGGCAGATACCAACGAGCGTACTCCGTTGCTGAAAGTCGAGCACCTCTCTAAGGAGTTCCCCGCTGAGTCCGGCATGTTCGCCAAGCGTTTTTCCAAGCGTGTCGTCTCTGCAGTGAATGACATTTCGTTCGAGATTTATCCGGGCGAGACCTTTGGCCTGGTTGGCGAGTCTGGTTGCGGTAAGTCCACGACGGGTCGCACCATCATGCGCTTGACCAAGCCGACGGCAGGCAAAGTGTTCTTCCAGGGCAAAGACGTTGCCGAGATGAGCAAGCACGAGATCAAGGATATGCGTCGCGAGATGCAGTTCATCTTCCAGGATCCCTATGCTTCGCTCAACCCTCGTATGACCATCGGCGAGATTGTTTCTGAGCCCATGACCATTCATGGCGTTGGCACCAAGGAAGAGCGTATCGAGCGTGTCCGCGAGCTGCTGGACGTCGTCGGTCTGAACCCCGAGCACATCAACCGCTATCCGCACGAGTTCTCGGGCGGCCAGCGCCAGCGTGTCGGCATCGCCCGCGCGTTCGCTCTGAAGCCCAAGCTGATCATCTGCGACGAGCCTGTCTCTGCACTTGACGTATCCATTCAGGCCCAGGTTCTGAACCTTCTTAAGGAACTCCAGGACAAGTTTGGTACGGCTTATCTCTTCATTGCTCACGACCTCTCTGTCGTACAGCACATCTCCGATCGCGTTGCCGTTATGTATCTGGGCAAGATGGTCGAGGTTTCGGACTGGAAGACGCTCTACAGTGAGCCCCACCATCCGTACACGCAGTCGCTGTTGTCTGCTGTGCCGGTGCCCGATCCTGATATCCAGAAGACCCGCAAGCGCATCATCCTCGCCGGCGATCCTCCGTCACCGCTGGATCCGCCGACCGGCTGCCGTTTCCACACGCGCTGCCCGATCGCGCAGGGCATCTGCTCCGAGAAGCTTCCTGAGTTTAAGGAAGTTGCACCGGGCCACTGCTGCGCCTGCCACTTCGCCGAGCCGTTCCCGATCAAGGAATCGCACATCGACCTGTAGTCGGTTGTTTGTCCGGGCCCGTGCTGGACTTAGTTTTCAGAACGTCCTCGACCATGGAAACCCCCTTATCCTGCTCCTTCGGAGCTGCGGATAAGGGGGTTTCCTGGTCTGCGGAATGTTCTGAAAACTAAGTCCAGCACGGGCCCTGAGTTACCGCCGCAGGGGGGCGATTCCTTGATCGCTCACTTAATCTAATAGGAAAGATAGTGAGGCCGGAGCTTTAGCTCCGGCCTCCTTATATAAGGGCTCGGCAAAGCCGAGCCGCTAAATTTGTATCAGCCCTCAGAACATGTTTGAGAACTGTGCCTGAAGTACGTATTTGCAGGTCCCGAATCGGTGTTGCCTCCCGGCGCAAACCGCAGGGGGAGCGATATTTTGCAGCACGAAGTGCGTAGCAAAATATCGCTCATGCCCGAGGACGCGCCGGGAGGCAACACCGATTCGGGACCGGACATATAGATCTACCTGCTCATTTACAAATTCGTAAACTTTTTTCAAAAAAGTGCTTGCACAGTTCTCGAATCATAGGTTATTATCTTCCTCGTTGAACGCGCGGGTCCAACAAAACGAACTGCGAATCAACAACATAGCATGTCGGAGTGGCGGAATTGGCAGACGCGCTAGCTTGAGGTGCTAGTGACCGCTTTTTGGTCATGCGGGTTCAAGTCCCGCCTCCGACACCATCGCATTTGAGAAGCCTCTTCGGAGGCTTTTTTGTTACCGATAGACGGTGGGGTCCACGATGGAAACGCTTGAACGCAACGAGTGGGCAGACGTTGCCCAACTAGTCGAGATCACGAGCGATGCTGTCATCATCTGCGAGCTCGACGGAACCATTCTGCATGTGAATAATCGCTTACTTGGGTTGATGTGCGAGGAACGCGCCGATGTCATCGGTGGAGATGTTAAAGACGTCCTGTACTCGTCCGCTTTTGAACGTGCGACGGAACATCGTCTGCCATTTGAAACTGATGGCTCCGAGAACGAACTGATGCTCAAGCTGAGTGACGGCTCTTTTATCCCCGTCTTGGTTCGCGCGGGCTCCGTAACGCCTCCACGCATCTTTGGGCGCCGCGCACCACGTGTCCTAGTGGCGCTTCACAGTATCGAGGAACAGTATTCTCACGACCGTCAACTTAAGCGTGCGTTATCGGAGCTTAGAGTTGCGAACAAGCGTCTCTCTGGCACTCTCTCGGTCATTATGAGCACTGTGGGCTCCGATGAGCTGCCCAGCCTACTTGATACCGTTTTGAACCAGCTTGTAGGAACGCTCGATGCTTCGGGTGCCGCTATCTATTTTTCTGAGAGCGGCGGTTTTAAACTTCGCGGTGTTTCCAAGGAGCTGTACGACAGCTACCTGCCTGAGTTTTTGCCGTATGGCGCTGGCATTCCGACGTATGTTCTTCGTGAGTCGCGTGCCTGTCGCTTGTCGATTCAACAGGACCTTGAGGGTGATAAGGCCGCCTCCGGTATGTTTATGGACTTGGACAATCGTTCTAAGCACCTGTTGCGCATGCAGGATATGCCTCCGTACCGCAGTGAGATCTGTCTTCCCGTTTTTTACGGTACGCAGATTCTTGGCGTGCTGGAAGTTGGTTGGAAACGCCCTCAGGCACCGCTCGCCTATGACGTTAATGTGCTCGAGGTCATTTGCGATTACCTGTCTATCCAGCTGGTCGGCATGGCATCGAGCCTTCGCTCCCGTCGCACGGCCGAGCTTGGCCGCTCGCTCAATGTCTTGCGTGATGAGTTGTTTACCTTTCTAGACGATTCCGCCGCGGCTACCCAGGCGGTATCGTCCGAGATCTGCAATATGCTTAACTGCCATTTTTGCCCTGTTGAGTATGACGCCAGTCTGGATTCCTACGTCATAGATTTTGAAGGCGGTAGTCGCGTTGCTTTGCCGGACGATCCCGAGAGGCTTTTCTTTTCCACGACGGCGCCGGCGGCACGTCTGGGAGCTGGCCCTGATGGCTTTGAGGCATCTGTTTTGGGCGGTACGAGTGCCGAGGACCTTAAACACGTCCGTATAACTCGCGTTGACGAATCGATGCCTATGGGAGGCTGGCTTAGGGCGCATGGTCTGCCTTGTCAAGGTCTCTACGTCGACTCCGGCATCGAGGCGGGTCGCCCGCGCTCTGAGGGTGATGGCAAGCACAGTAACGACGCGATTGTTCCTGCTTCTGTTGCGAAGAGCCCGACGACGCGCGCGCTGCTGCTTCGTGATGGTAGCCAAGAGCCGATTGATGACCTTGAATATGACTACTTGGTGCACTTGGCGCATGACTTTGAACTGATCTATGAGGGAGAGTCTCAAAAGCGCGAAGAGCGCCATATCGCTCAGACCCTTCAGATTGGCATGAGAAATTCCCTGGGGGATGTTCCGGGTATCGCAACCGATTCGGTGTACCTGTCGGCCACGAATTCGGCGTTGGTCGGAGGCGATTTCTATACGCTCATTCGTCTTCCCGACGACTGCGCCGTCATGATTCTGGGTGATGTGTCTGGCAAAGGCATTGAGGCCGCATCGATGTCCGCGCTCGTCAAGACGGCCCTGACGGCATATGCCTGGGAGGGCGCTGGACCGGCCCGCATGGCACGCTCCCTTAACAGCATGCTCATGGGCTTTTCGAGGGTCGAGACGTTCGTGACGGCCTTTATCGCCAAGATTGACCTTAAAGCCGGACGCGCAACGTATTGTTCGGCGGGCCATCCTCCGACCATGGTCATCAGGCCAGAGTCGATGCCGCTGGGTGGCGGCGAGGCCCGTGGGGGAGAGGTTGAGCTGCTTGGATGCCAATCGGGCGTAATCGGTGCCTTTGAGAGCATGGTGTACGAGACGGGCGTGTTTACGTTTGCCCCCGGCGACATGCTCTTCATGTATACGGATGGAACGATTGAGGCCCGCGACCGCACCGGAGCGTTCTTTGGCGAGCAGCGCTTGCGCGACCTTCTGCTCTCTGTCTCGGGTGAGGGCGTATCGGGCATTTGCGGCAAGGTCTTGGGCGAGCTTGACCGATTTACCGAATCGGCGCTGGACGATGACATTGCATTGGTGTCCCTTGAGTTTTTACGGGGTCGTTCATAGACGACGCTGGGCGGGCTGAATCCGTACGGTTGGGGAAACGAATGCATCGAGTGGGCTTTTTTGGGGAACCATGGTCGTATGAATGAGTGGAATGACATAGCGGTTTTGACGCCACCAGGCGATATCGACATCGCCACGGTGCCTGCGCTGCGTCGGCGGTTGGATGCTTTGATTGGCCGCGGCGTGCGTCGTGTCGTCATCAACTGTCAGGCTGTTAGCTTTATCGATTCTACGGGCTTGGCATTCCTGCTTACGCGCGCTCGTGAGCTTATGAGGCGAGAAGGCCTGCTTTCGCTCGTCAATGCATCAGGTGAAGTTGTTCGCTTTTTGGAGATCGCTCGTCTTGTCGATATCCTTCATGTCGCGGGGCCGGCACGGGAGTCAATTCCTGCCATTCCGGTGGGGGAGCTGCCTCGCTGGAGTAAGAGCGTTGAGGTCCGTCAGGGTATCGAGAATCTTCCATACTACCGACATCGCATCGCCGAACTCCTTGAATCGCTTCCGTTGCGCCGTGACGAGCGCTACGATGTCGCATTGGCGTCGGGGGAGGCGCTGGGTAATGCCTATGACCATGCGGGCGGTATCGGGTGCGTCCTGACGGTTCAGGCCTATGGCGATCGCGTTGTGGTTGAGGTGCTTGATCGAGGTGCCGGCTATTCTATCGATGAAACGAGCGAGCCGGTCGCATCTGAGGAACGCGGCCGTGGTATCAAGCTTATGCGTATGCTCGTCGATAACGTGGAGGTTGCTCGTCGTACGGACGGCGCCGGCACGCGCGTGCAGATGGTGAAGCTGTTTGGCGGAGCGCTGGAATCGTGTGCCTAGCCAATCGCTTTAGCGCGTTTGGCTACTAAGAACATGCGGCAGGCAAGTTTTTTGAAAAAAGTACTTGCGTCTTTTGGACAACTCGCGTAAATTAATAACCCGCAAGCGGACATGGCTCAGTTGGTAGAGCACAACCTTGCCAAGGTTGGGGTCGCGGGTTCGAGCCCCGTTGTCCGCTCCATTGCATTTCCGGACCGTTTAGGCGGTCCTTTTTCGGCGAAGTGGCCAAGTGGTAAGGCAGAGGCCTGCAAAGCCTTTACCCCCGGTTCGAATCCGGGCTTCGCCTCCAGGCAACATCCGGGCGCTCCGGCGCCCGTTTTGTTTTACATATGCGGACATGGCTCAGTTGGTAGAGCACAACCTTGCCAAGGTTGGGGTCGCGGGTTCGAGCCCCGTTGTCCGCTCCAAGTGTAATAGCCCGACTACCACGGTAGCCGGGCTTTTTTGTACCCATCGCCTGGGCTCGAACCCGAGAGGGAGCGAGCGTTAAGCAAACGCGGAGCGTTTGTAGCGAGCTGGCGAGGTCGCCGGCAGGCGGCCGAAGCCGGTGCGGATCCGCGAAGCGGATACGCGGACGCCCCGTTGTCCGCTCCAACTATCTTACGCGGTTCTAACGAACCGCGTTTTTTGTTGACGCTGCGCGAGCCCCGGGCACCCCATCTTGCCCCTCAATCGTCGGTCGCGTACATAAAATACGCTTCCCTCCTCTTTCGCGGCAACCTGGGGCACCCGGAGCCCGCTCGCTCATATGACCCAATCCGCTGTCAAGAGCCACAATGGCCCCGCCGACCGCTTGCAATCGGTCGGCGGGGCCTGCCGTTGAACCCGTCCCGGTCCGC